>NZ_JFJW01000076.1:0-84329 GCF_000611125.1 Cupriavidus sp. SK-4 | reverse complement strand
CGGTTTGGGGGGGGGCGCCTCCTTGGTCAGCGTGGTGCCGGCGCCCAGCGTGGCGCCGCGGCGCACCGTCACCGGGGCCACCAGCTGGGTGTCGGAGCCGATAAAGACATCGTCCTCGATCACCGTGCGGTGCTTGTTCACCCCGTCATAGTTGCAGGTGATGGTACCCGCGCCAATATTGACGCGCGACCCCACCGTGGCATCGCCCACATAAGCCAGGTGGTTGGCCTTGCTGTGCGCGGCCACCTGCGCGTTCTTGACCTCGACAAAATTGCCGATATGCACGTCCTCGCCCAGCTCGGTGCCAGGGCGCAGCCGCGCGTACGGCCCGATGCGCCCGGCGGGGCCAACCTTCGCCTCGTCGATATGGCAGAACGGGTGCACCTGGGCGCCGGCGCCGACGGTGCTGTTGCGGATCACGCAATGGGCGCCGATGCGCACACCGTCTTCCAGGTGCACGCGCCCTTCGAATACGCAGCCGACATCGATGGTAACGTCGCGCCCGCAGCTCAGTTCGCCGCGCACGTCGATGCGGGCCGGATCCAGCAGCGTCACGCCGGCTTCCAGCAGGCGCCGTGCCTGGTTGCCCTGGTGGATGCGCTCGACCTCGGCCAGCTGCAGCTTGCTGTTGACGCCGAGTGTCTCCCAGATCGCCGCCGGCTGGGCCGAGACGGTCTCCACGCCATCGGCCACGGCGCGCTCGACCGTGTCTGTCAGGTAGTACTCGCCCTGGGCATTGTCGTTGCGCAGCGTCGACAGCCACTTGCGCAGGTGGCCGGTGGGGCACACGATAATGCCGGTGTTGATCTCGCGGATCGCCTTCTCGGCCTCGCTGGCGTCCTTCTGCTCGACAATGCGGACGATGCTGCCCGCGGCATCGCGCACGATGCGGCCATAGCCGGTCGGGTCAGGCATTTCCACGGTCAGCACGCCAAAGCGCTGCGTGCCGGCTTCGGCCACGAGTGCCTGGAGCGTGGCAGCGCTGGTGAGCGGCACGTCACCATACAGAACCAACGTGGGCTGGCTTTCGTCCAACAAGGGAAGTGCCTGCATCACCGCATGGCCCGTGCCCAGCTGCTGGGGCTGTTCGGCAAAGGCGACATCGTCGGCGGCAACGGCCTCGCGCACGCGCCCGGCACCGTGGCCGACCACGACCACCAGCCGCGACGGCGACAGCGCACGTGCCGTGTCCAGGACATGCGCGAGCATGGGCCGGCCGGCTACCGGGTGCAGTACCTTGGGCAAATCGGAATACATCCGCTTGCCCATGCCCGCGGCGAGAATGACGATATTCACAAGGAGACCCCTAAGTGAGTGTGTCCGAAAATATTCTTGAAAACGCCAGCCGGGTGTTTGGCGGACTGCGCCGCCAGGCTTGGCGAAAACGTGCGGCCAGGCCTGCGCATAATCCCGCAATCCCTTGCCAGGACTTGGCTGGCGGCAACCTGGGTAGCCCGGCTGCGATGCGCGCCGATTTTAACATGGCGGTTTCTGCGCATCGGACCGCCGTTTCTGAATTTCACAATTGCTGGGCCCGGCGGATTTTCGCGATTCTGGGCGCGGCGGCCTTGTGCGCCTGCAGCGCCATGAAGCTGGGATACCAGCAGGGCGACCACCTGGCCTACTGGTGGATCGACAACTACGTCGATGTCAGCACGGCCCAGGAACCGCTCACGCGCGAGGCCATTGCGCGCTTTTTTGCCTGGCATCGCAAGGCGCAGTTGCCGGAAATCGCCACCTTGCTGCAGCAGGCCAAGGCCGACGTGCGCCAACCGGTGACCCCGGCCACGGTCGAGCACTTCCAGGATGCCTCGCAGCAACTGGCGCGCAAGTCGTTCGAACAGGCGATGCCCGACCTCGCCGACCTGTTGCTGACGCTGACGCCTGAGCAGATCGGCCGCATGGAAAAGAAATTTGCCGAGGGCAATGCCAAGTACCGCAAGAAATTCCTGAATCCAGACCCTGCCGAGCGCGAGGAAGCGCGCTATGACAAGGTGATGGACTACGCGCGGCTGGTCTACGGCAACTTCTCCAGCGATCAGGAAAAGGCCATCCGCGCCAGGATGGGCCCGGTGGTGCAGAATGCCGAGGCGCGCTACGCCGAGCGCGTCGCCCGGCAGCAGGAATGGCTCAGGATGGTGCGCTACGTGCAGGCCACGCAGCCGCCCAAGGCGCAGGTGATAGACGTGCTGCGCCGCTTCCGCGAATACTGGCAGAACCCGCCAGCCAAGCATGCCGCCAGCCACGAAGCCAGCATCAATGCGGGCATCGCGCTGACCGTGGCCATCGCCAACATGACCACGCCGCAGCAGAAGGCACACGCGCAAGACCGGTTCCAGAAATGGATCGACGACACGCATGCGCTGATACGCGAGAAGGCAAACGCCCCGGTGCAGTCGGCGGCGACGAACTGAGGGCTTTGAACGACCTCTTGTGTACTCCCTCTCCCGCGTGCGGGAGAGGGTTGGGGTGAGGGCCGGAGCTTCTACGGGCGCTATGCTGGATAAAACCGACGGCCCGGCTTGATGTGGTTTCTAGCTAAACCACCCCTCACCCCGGCCCTCTCCCCATGAGGGGGAGGGGAGAGGGAGAACACCTTGCTTAGGCTAGCTCGGGCGGCTTTGGCGCACCCAAAACCGCCGGCAAGCTTACGCTGTCGGCAGTCTTAAGTGCCGGCCTGCTCCGCCGGTGCCGCGGCAGCCGCGGGCGGGCGCTCGAAGCGCACGAACTCCATCCGGTTCTCTTCCACATTGCCGGCAAACATCAGCGGCTGCTGCTGGAAGGTGGTTTCGCCGAACAGTGACGCTTCATCCACCTTGGCCAGGCCGGTGGCCAGCCCGGTGAACGGGAACAGGTCGGTATCGGCCAGGTGCGACGGCACCACGTTGCGCAGCGCCGAGAAGATATTGTCGATACGGCCCGGGTTCTGGCGCTCCCAGTCCTGCAGCATCTCGCTGACCTTCTTGCGCTGCAGGTTTTCCTGCGAGCCGCACAGGTTGCACGGGATGATCGGGAATTCCATGGCGCGCGCGTACGACGCGATGTCCTTCTCCGAGCAGTACGCCAGCGGGCGGATCACGATGTGCTGGCCGTCGTCGGTCGACAGCTTGGGCGGCATCGCCTTCATCTTGCCGCCGAAGAACATGTTCAGGAAGAAGGTCTGGACGATGTCGTCGCGGTGGTGGCCCAGCGCGATCTTGTTGGCGCCCAGCTCCTTGGCGGTGCGGTAGATCACGCCACGCCGCAGGCGCGAGCACAGCGAGCAGGTGGTCTTGCCCTCGGGCACCTTCTCCTTGACGATCGAGTAGGTATCCGCCTCGACGATCACATATTCCACGCCGACCGACTTCAGGTACTCCGGCAGGATGTGTTCCGGGAAGCCGGGCTGCTTCTGGTCCAGGTTCATCGCGATCAGCTTGAACTTGATCGGCGCGCGCTTCTGCAGCGCCATCAGGACCGACAGCATGGTGTACGAGTCCTTGCCGCCACTCATGCAGACCAGCACGGTGTCGCCGTCCTCGATCATGCCGAAGTCGCCGATGGCCTTGCCGGTTTGCGATTGCAGCCTCGTCTCGAGGCGGTAGAAGTTGTTCGAGTGGCTCATGGAGCATCCTGTTGCATGGCGCCCGCCGGATGGAATGGCCGGCGCGGCGCGAAGGGGCAACATTTTACGTCAGGCGCCCGCAAGCTGCAGGCGCGCAGGCACTGGCGGCTCAGGCCTGCTTGATATGGAATACCTCGACGCCGACCGAATCGCAATCCGGGTAGACATCGGGCTTCTCGGTCGACACGCGCACGGCGCGCACCTTGGGGTGCTTGAGCATGGCGCGGGCCACGTCGTCGCACAGCGTTTCCTGCAGGTGCACGTGGCCCTGCGCCATGCGCTCGGCCACGGTGTTGCGCATGAAGTCGTAGTCGACCACTTCGTCGAGCTTGTCGGCCTGCGGGGTGCTCTGCGCCAGCGGCACGAACAGGTCGATATTGATCAGCACCCGCTGTTCGCCCTTCTTCTCGAATTCGTGCACGCCGATATTGATCTGCACTTCGTAGTTGCGCAGGAACATGCGTCGGCAGTCTTGCAGGCTGGGGTGGGAAAGGGCGGCGAGCATGGTCATGAGCGGGCTGCTGAGGGGAAAAAGGAAGCCGCGCCCGGCGGGCGCGGCACATCAGGCACTACGGTATTCGGGTTGCTGGCTTCCAGCTTACTCGGTCAGGAACATCACGTCGCGCGCCAGCGGCATCAGGTGCTGGCCGCCGTCCACGTACAGCGTGGTGCCGGTCACGGCGCGCGCCTGCGCCAGGTAGGCCACCGCCTGGGCGATGTCCTCGGGCGTGGACGACTGGCCCAGCGGAGTCACGCGGTGCGCGCGGCGGAAGCTTTGCTCCGACTGCTCGCCCGACACCAGCGTGATGCCCGGGGCCACGCCCACCACGCGCAGGCGCGGCGCCAGCGCCTGCGCCAGTTGCACCGTGGCGGTCTGCAGCGCGGCCTTGGACAGCGTGTACGACAGGAAGTCCGGGTTCAGGTTATCCAGCTTCTGGTCGAGCAGGTTGATCACCACGCCGCGCGGTTCGGCGGCCTTGTCGTTGCCGGCAGCGGCCGCCAGGGCCTTGTGCAGTTCACGCGCGAGCAGCAGCGGCGCCGCCACGTTGGTGCGCATATGCGTATCCAGCGACGCATATGAGAAGCTGGTCGCCACATCGTACTGGAACAGCGAAGCGTTGTTGACCAGGCAAGTGGGCACGCCCAGCGCGGCGGTGCAATCGGCCACCAGGCGGCCGGTGGCGGCCTCGTCGGCCAGGTCGGCGCGCAGCACCGCGGCACGGCGGCCCAGTGCGCGGATCTGCGTGGCCAGGGCCTCGGCCTCGTCCACCGAGCGATGGCAGTGTACGGCCACGTCCCAGCCCTGCGCCGCCAGTTCAAGCGCGATGGCGCGGCCCAGGCGGCGCGCGCCGCCGGTCACCAGCGCCACGCCGCGGGCGGTGGCGCGCTGGCTACCAGTGCTATGGGTCTGGTCACCGGTCTGGCTGGCAGGAGTCTTGGATGCGGGCATTGCTACAATCGCAGGATGCAGAAAGCCGCTAGTCTACCCCTTCCCCCCGCCGACGCGCAGGCCGCGTCCGATACCCTTACCGCTCGCATTGGCGAATCCATCGATGCGGCCGGCGGCTGGATCGGCTTCGACCGCTATATGGCGCTGGCGCTGTACGCGCCCGGCCTGGGCTATTACAGCGGCGGTTCGGCCAAGTTCGGGCGCGATGCCCGCGACGGCAGCGATTTCATCACCGCCCCGGAGCTGAGCCCTTTTTTCGCGCGCACGCTGGCGCGCCAGTTCGCGCCGCTGCTGGCGCAGGGAATGCCGCGCATGCTGGAATTCGGCGCCGGCACCGGCCGGCTGGCTGCGGACCTGCTGCTGGGGCTGGAGCAGGAAGGCCAGTCGCCGGACACCTACGCCATCGTCGAGCTGTCGGGCGAACTGCGCGCGCGCCAGCAGGCCACGCTGGCGCAGCGCGCGCCGCACCTGGCGGACCGCGTCACCTGGCTTGATACGCTGCCTGCTAGCTTTGAAGGCGTGATCGTCGGCAATGAAGTGCTGGATGCGATGCCGGTACAGCTCTACGCACGCAGCGGTGGCCGCTGGCATGAGCGCGGCGTAGTGCACAGCGTAGTGCGCAGCGACGATGCCGCCCCCGCCTTCCGCTTCGAGGACCGCCCGCTGGCCGATGCCGACGTGCCCGAGGCACTGCGCGCTATCCCCGGCGACCACGACCTCGTCACCGAGACCCATGCCGAAGCCGAGGGCTTTACCCGCGCGGTCGGCGCCATGCTGGCGCGCGGCGCGGCCTTCTTTATCGACTACGGCTTCCCGGCGGGCGAGTACTACCACCCGCAGCGCGCCGGCGGCACGCTGATGTGCCACTACCGCCATCATGCGCACCCGGACCCGTTCCTGTACCCGGGCCTGCAGGACATCACCGCGCACGTGAATTTCAGCGGCATTGCGCTCGCCGCGGTGGATGCGGGACTGACCGTGGCGGGCTTTGCCTCGCAGGCGCGCTTCCTGATGAATGCAGGCATCACCGAGCTGCTGATGGCGCTGGACCCGTCCGACGCCCGCGCCTTCCTGCCGCAGGCCAATGCGGTGCAGAAGCTGTTGTCAGAAGCCGAGATGGGCGAGCTGTTCAAGGTGATCGCGCTCACGCGCGGCCTGGACGACAGCGAACCGATGGACGGCTTTGCCCGCGGCGACCGCTGCCATACCCTGTAACGGCACCGGAGCCGCCATGCTGCGCTGGACCCTGACGATTTTCCTGAGCGTGATCATCCTGTCCGCGGCGCTGCCATGGCTGCAGAAGGTCGGGCTGGGGCGGCTGCCTGGCGATGTGCGCTTCCGGCTGTTCGGGCGCGAGTTTGTACTGCCGTTTGCTTCGACGATCCTGCTGTCGATGGTGGCGCTGGTGATCGGCAAGCTGCTTTAGTCCACCGAATCACTTGATCGCGCCGACAGTAAACCCCGCGACGAAGCGGTCAAGGAAACTGTTGTAGAGCGCAGCGACCGGCACGCTGACGATCAGGCAGGCGCCCATCAGCGAACCCCAGAAATAGACATCGCCCCGCACCAGGAAGGTCGGCACGCCGACGCTCACCGTGTACTGCGACGAACTGGTGATGAAGGTCAGCGCATAGACGAATTCCTGCATCGCCAGCGTCGCGCTGAAGATGACCACGGTCAGTATCCCGCTCGACGACAGCGGCACCACCACCTTCAGGAACGCGCCGAAGCGGCTCAGGCCGTCCATCATCGCGGCTTCCTCGATGTCGCGCGGCACCGCCTTGAAGAACCCCATCATCAGCCAGCTGCAGAACGGCACCGTGAAGCTGGGGTACACCAGCACCAGCGACCACAGCGAGTCCTGCAGGCCCAGTACGCCGATGATGCGCGAGAACGGGATGAACAGGATGGTGGGCGGAATCAGGTAGGTCAGGAAGATGCCGATGGCCCACTGCCGGCCCCATCGCCCTGACAGCCGGGCCAGGCTATAGCCGGCGGGCACGGCCAGCAGCAGCGTGATCAGCACCACGCCTACGGCCACGACCAGGGTATTGAACAGCCAGCGCAGATAGCGGGTCTCGCCGAACAGGATCCGCAGGTTCTCCATCGTGGGCGGCAGGTTGAACAGGAACGGGTTGTTGGCGGTGTTGATCAGGTCGTGCACATCCTTGAAGGTCGTGATCAGCATCCAGTAGAAGGGAAACGCGCAGAACGTCGCAAATGCGGCGATGACGCCGAAATGGGCGCCGCGCGCGGCCCAGCGTCGCCAGGTGATGGCAGCTGGGCGCATTTCAGGTCACCTCGGTGCGGCGCGCCACGGTCAGTAGCACGATCACGACCGCCACCAGCACCGGGAACAGGAACAGCGAGATGGCGGCCCCTTCCGCCAGGTCGCCGCCCTGGATGCCGGTGAAGAAGGCCAGGCTGGCCAGCACCTGGGTGGTGTCGTATGGGCCGCCGCGGGTCAGCACGTAGATGATGATCATGTCGGTGAAGGTGAAGACGATGCCGAACAGCAGCGCCACCAGCATGATGGGCATCACCAGCGGAATGTTGATGAGGAACAGGTGCCGCCAGAAGCCGGCGCCATCCATGGCGGCGGCGTCGTGGATGTCCTGCGGGATGCCGCTCAGGCCGGCGAGGATGATCACCGTGGCCAGTGGCAGCAGGCGCCAGACATCCACCACGATGACCGAGGCCATCGCCAGGTCCGGCTGGCCGAGCCACACCGGCCAGTTGCGCGGCCCCAGCACGCCGATCGCGGCCAGGGTCCAGTTGATGATGCTGTAGACCGGATCGAAGATCCACAGCCAGCCGATGGTGCCGAGCGAGATCGGCGCCACCCACGGCAGCAGGATCAGCAACCGCACCAGCCATTTGCCGCGGAAGTCCTGGTACAGGGCCATTGCCAGCATCTTGGCCAGCACCACCACCAGCGCCTGCGACACCAGCGTGAATACCAGCGCATTGCGCAGCGAACGCCAGAACGTATTGCTTTCCAGAACGCGCCGGAAGTTCTCCAGGCCGACGAAGTGCAGCACCTGGCTGCCTACCGTGGCATCCGAAAGGCTGTAGTAGATCGACAGCATGAACGGAAAGCCGACCAGCAGCGCGATGTAGATCACCGCCGGGGCCAGCATGGCGCGGCCGAGCCAGCGGTCGTCGTCGGCCAGGCGCTGCGCGGGCTGGCGCGCCTGGTCCTGCGCGGGCTGCCCGGTGGCGATGTGCTGCGGCTTCACGGTGCGGCTCCCAGGCTGGCCCCGGATTTCGCATCGAAGCGGCGCAGGTCGCGCTCGCGCACCACGAACCGGTGGCCGGTGCCGGCCTCGATCGGGACCGTCACCGTGCAGGGAATGCGCGAGACCACGCTGGCCGGCGGCAGCGGCGCTTCCAGCTTGCCGTACACCAGGCGGTCCGAGCCCAGGTTCTCGATGCGCGTCACGTCCACAGCAAAGGCGCGCAGCGCATCCGCCGCAGGATAGGCTTCGCGCGGCAGGAAATGCTCGGGCCGGAACCCGGTCACGACCCCGTCGGCCTCGATCAGGTTCATCGGCGGCGAGCCGATAAAGGTGGCGACGAAGAGATTGGCGGGATGCTCATAGACCTCCTGCGGCGTGCCGATCTGGTGAATCCTGCCGTGGTCGAGGATGGCAATGCGATCGCCCAGGCCCAGCGCCTCGATCTGGTCATGCGTCACGTAGATGGTAGTGATGGCCAGCCGGCGCTGGAACCGTTGCAGCTCGTCGCGCGCCGAGGTCCGGAGCTTGGCATCCAGATTGGACAAGGGCTCGTCGAGCAGGAACGCCACCGGCTCGCGCACCACCGCACGCGCCAGCGCCACCCGCTGGCGCTCGCCGCCGGACAGCTGGCGCGGCTTGCGTTGCAGCAGATGGCCGATGCCGAACAATTGCGCGGCCCAGTCCACCTTGCGCCCGACCTCCTCACGCGACATGTGCCTGGCCCGCAGCGGGAAGGCGATGTTGTCGAACACATTGAGGTGCGGGTACAGGGCGTAGCTCTGGAACACCATCGCCATGTTGCGCAGCCTGGGCGGCAGCGCCGTAACGACGCGGCCGTCCACCAGGATATCGCCGTGGCTGGGCGCCTCGAGCCCGGCAATCAGGCGCAGCAGCGTGGTCTTGCCGGAGCCGGACGGCCCCAGCAGGACCAGGAACTCGGCATCGCGGGCGCCAAGGTCGACGTTATCGACCGCGTTGGCGCCATCGAAATGCTTGGTGAGCGAGCGAACTTCTACCGAAGCCATATCCCCATATCCAGCCGCGCGCTACACCATGCCCTTGTCGCGCCACTTGGAGAAAATGCGCTTGCACGCGGCATCGGCGATCCGGACCGCGTTCTCCGGCGTCTCGTCGCCCGTGGCTGCCTTGGCGAACATGGTATTGAGGACCCAGGTATTGAAGATCTCGTCGACGGCGGCGTTGGCGTAGCCGGGGTAGCCGACATTGGTCGCCTGGTTCATCAGCGCGCCGAGCACCTTGTACTTGTCGCGCGGCGTGGCCTTCTGGTCGTCGGCGATCAGCTTCTGCAGGTCGGGCACGGTGCTGGGGAAGCAGGGGAAGTTGTAGAACTCGCTGCCCAGGAAGCCCTGCCGGAAGTTGTCGATATAGTCGACCAGGAACTTCTTCGCGCCAGCGATGTTCTCGGCAAATTTCCAGATCACGTAGCAGTCCATCACGTGCTCCAGCGCGATGCGCCGCACCGGCCCCTGCAAGGCCTGCGTAAGCCAGATGTCGCGCGCAATCGGCAGGTTCTTGTTCTCGCCCTCGCGGGTGATGGAGATGGCGTTCAGGCAGAGCGAGATCTTGCCGGCCAGCATGGCGCGGTTGTTGGACGATGGGTCCCATGCCAGCACTTCCGGCGTCATGGCCTCCTGGTACAGCGCCTTGACGAACTTCACCGCTTCCAGGGTGTTCTTCGAGTTCAGCACCACGGTGTGCCGGTCGTCCTGGATCGAGCCGCCGAAGGAATACAGGATGGCGCGCATCGCCATCGCGGTGTCGAGTTCCGCGGACAGCCCGACGCCAACCGGAATGCCGTGCTTGGCCTTGATCTTGCGGCCGGCTGCGAGGATGTCCAGCCAGGTGTCCGGCGGCTTCATGCCGACATCGTCCCAGAGGTCCTTGCGGTAGTTGATCGGGTCCGGCACGAAGCTGTCAGAGAAGCCGAAGTACTTCTTCGTCTTCGGGTTGTACGTGCTCTTGATCGCCAGCTCCATCGGCTTGCCATGCTTGCGCTGGCATTCCTCGTAGAGTTCGCGATGGTCGATCACCTGCTCCTCGTAGACTGGCGGCGGCGACAGGAACATGAACAGGTCGTGCCCTTTCTGTGCCGACACTTCGGCGGCGGCACGCGTGGCCAGAGCGGGAATGCCGACGTGGTCGACCACCACCTCGGTGTCATTCTTCTGGCCCCACTGCTTCACATAGGTGTCGTCGAACCACTTGTCGTAGCCCGGCACGAAGTGGTTCCACTGCAGGATCTTGAGGGTGTGCTTGGCCGCACGGGCATTCCTGGGGATAAGGAAGGGTCCGAGGCCGGCCGCAAGCCCGACGGCGCCCGTGGTCCGGATGAATCTGCGCCTGCCGGTGTTGGTGTCCGCGGTGTCGGTATCCGCATAGGTGCTGGTGGCGACGGCCGTATCGGTACCACCTGGATGCGCTGTCTTGGCCATGGCTATCTCCTTGTACGAGAAAGCGGTCGGCTCCCACCCCGGTTCAGGTAGCCAGCATCTTAAGGGTAGGCTTCATTTCATGAATAGGAAATCCCGATACATGTCATGAAGTGATGGAACCGTGACTTGCAGCCCTTCCCCTTTCCGAAATGAGTCCTAAGCTGGAAAGAGTGAGGAGGTGATATGAAAACCGCATCCACACGCAGCTTGCCAGCCGGTGCCAGGCGCGCCATCCACATACGCCTTGCCACCCTCTGCACCCTGGCCGGCCTTGGCCTGGCCCTGTCGTTCCCCGTGGCAGCCAAGGTGGAGGGCGACACCATCGTCCTCGGCGCCGCGGTCTCGCTGACCGGCAAGTACTCCACCAATGGCAATAACACCCAGGACGGCTACAACCTTGCCGTCAAGCGCGTCAACGAGATGGGCGGCGTCAAGGTCGACGGCAAGGCCTACAAGCTGAAGATCATTTTCTACGACGACGAATCGACCTCCGCGCGCGGCGCACAGCTGGCCGAACGGCTGATCAACCAGGACGGCGTCAAGTTCGTGCTGGGGCCATACAGTTCCGGCCTCACCAAGGCGATCGCCCCGGTCACGGAGAAGTACCGGATCCCGATGGTCGAGGGCAACGGCGCGGACCGCAACCTGTTCACGCAGGGCTACCGCTACATGTTCGCGGTGCTCAATACCTCCGACTACTACCTGCGCGCCGCCATCACCCTTGCTGCCGAGGAAGCGCAGCGGGCAGGCAAGTCGCCGAAGAGCCTCAAGGTGGCCATCGCCATCGAGAACGACAACTTCTCGCAGGACGTGCGCGACGGCGTGGAAGAGGATGCGAAACGCCTGGGCATGCAGGTGGTGATCGACGACAAGCTGCCGCCCGAGCTGAACGACATGTCGGCCACGCTGGCCAAGGTGAAGGCGCTCAAGCCGGACATCCTGGTGGTATCCGGGCATGAGAAGGGCGCGGTGCTGGCGGTGCGGCAGGTGGCGGAGATGCGCATCGATGTGCCGATGCTGGCGCTGACCCACTGCGACTCCGCGCAGATCATCGAGAAGTTCGGCAAGAGCGCCGAATTCGCGGTGTGCGGCTCGCAATGGGACCGCACGCTCAGCTACAAGGACCGCTGGTTCGGCACGGCCGACCAGTACGCGCAGCGCTTCGAGAAGGAGTACCACTACGAGGCGCCATACCAGGCGGCCGAGTCCACCGCCGCGGTGCTGGCCTTCGTCGACGCATTCGAGCGCGCCGCCTCGTTCGATACGGAGAAGGTCCGCGATGCCCTGGCAAAAACCGACCTGATGACGTTCTACGGCCCGCTCAGGTTCGACCAGAGCGGCAAGAACATCGCCAAGTCGATGGTGCTGTACCAGGTACAGGACGGCAAGTTCAAGGTGGTCGCGCCGGGCAAGTGGGCGTCGTCGAAGGTCATCTATCCGGCTCCTGCCTGGGCGCGGCGCAAATAGAGGGCTGCCGCGCGGCCTGACGCAGATGACCAATCTCGCGGTCCTCTTCCAGAGTCCTGAGCTGAACCTGCAGCTCGTAGTGGATGGCCTGCTGGCCGGCGCGATCTTTGCGCTGGCCGCCTACGGCATGGCGCTGGTATGGGGCGTGATGAACCTCATCAACGTGGCCCAGGGCGAGCTGGTGATGCTGGGCGGCTATATCGTGATCTGGCTGGTTGGCAAGGGCGTGCCCGCAATGCTGGCCGTGCCGGTTGCCGCAGCGGTGATGTATTGCGTGGGCTGGGGACTCTATCGCATCGTCATCTTCCGGCTGGTCGAGCGCGATCTCTTTGTCTCGGTGCTGGCCACCTTCGGCCTGAGCATCGTGCTGCAGCAGCTCGCCAACCTTGCTTTCGGCGCCAACGTGCGCACGCTCGATGCGGGGCTGGGCAGCCTGTTGCTGCCGGTCGGACTGGTGGTGCCGAAGATCAAGCTGGCGGCGTTCGCCGCAGCCCTGGCGCTGGGCGCCGGCCTGATGCTGTTCCTCAGGCATTCCCGCCGCGGCCAGGCGATCCGGGCTACCGCCCAGAACGCGCGCGCTGCCCGTGTGCTGGGGGTGGACGCCGATCGCATCTACGCCTCGACCTTCGCCCTCAATGCCGCCATCTGCGGCGCGGCGGGCGGGCTGGTGGCAATGACGTGGATCATCCACCCCTACCTGGGCCTGCCCTATACCGTGCGCGCCTTCATGATCGTGGTGGTGGCCGGGCTGGGCAGCATGCTGCCGGTGCTCGGCGCCGGCGGCGGGCTGGGCATTGCCGAGAACTATGCCGGCTTCCTGCTCGGCACCGAATACCAGACCGCCTTCCTCTATGCGCTGCTGGTGGTGATCCTGGTAAGCCGCAACCTGATGCTGCGCCGGCGGCGCGGCTACCTGCGATGAACCCGCACCTGCGCGGCGCGCGCCGGTCCGCATCGGAGGTCCCGGCCACCTCCCCGGTGGCCTGGCTGGCGCTGCTTGCGGGCAGCCTGGGCGCGCTGATCGCGCCGTGGCTGTTCGCCGGCATCACCACGCAACTGACCTTTCTCTGGCTGATGGTGCTGTTCGCGCTGACGTGGGACGTGATGGGCGGGCAGATGGGCTACAACTCCTTCGGCAACATCGTGTTCTTCGGCGTGGGCGCCTATGTCTGCGCGGTGGCGCAGCGCGACTTCGGGCTGGGCTACTTCGCCGGCCTGGCGGCGGGTACCGGCCTGGCGGCGCTGGCGGCCGTGGCGGCGGCGCTGGCGCTGGGTCCGGCCATGCTGGGCTTGCGCGGCCACTACTTCGCCATCGGCACGCTGGGCCTGGGCATCGCCTTCGCCGACGCCGCCGCTGGCTGGGACTTCATCGGCGCGGGATCGGGCATGACGCTGCCGCTGTTCCCTGGTGCTGCCGGCAGCCGCGAGCCGTTCTTCTACTACGCGATGCTGGTGCTGGCCGTGGTGACCCTGCTGTCGCTGCGCTGGCTCTATGCGCGGCCATTCGGTCTCGCGCTCAATGCCATCCGCGACGACGAGGACAAGGCCGAGGCGCTCGGCCTGCACACCACGCGCTACAAGATCCTGGCCTGGTGCGTGTGCGCCCTCTTCCTCGGCATGGCGGGCGCCCTGGCGGGCAACCTGGTGGGCTTCATCGATCCGCGGGAGCTGGCCTTTGCCGGCGCCACCTTCGGCGTGTGGATGGTGGTGATGGCAATCCTGGGCGGCAAGGGCACGCTGTGGGGCCCGGTGATCGGCGCCGCGCTGTTCCACCTGACCCAGGAGCTGTTCTGGACTTACCTGCTGAACTGGCAGCGCGTTGCGCTGGGCGTGCTGATCGTGCTGATCGTGGTGCTGTTCCCGACCGGCATCATGGGCTGGCTGCGCGACTACAGTGCCAACCGCCGCCGCATCACGGGGAGTGCCGCGCCATGACCGACCTGCTTGCGGTGCGCGGCGTCAGCAAGCGCTTCGGCGGCGTCGTCGCCAACCATGACATCTCCCTGCAGGTGCCGCACGGCAGCATCGTGGGCCTGATCGGGCCGAACGGTTCGGGCAAGACGACCCTGTTCAATTCGATCGTCGGCTACCACCCGATCGACGGCGGATCGATCGCGTTCGACGGGCGCGAGATCTCGCGGCTGCGCGTTCCCGAGATTGCGCGCCTGGGCCTGGTGCGCACCTTCCAGCAGACGCGGGTGTTCGGCAAGATGAGCTGCCTGCAGAACCTGCTGGTCAGCGTGCCACATGTGCATGAAGGACTCGCCGCCATGTGCACGCGGCAGGCACCTGCGGTGACGGAGCGGGCCCGGCAGACCCTGCGCATGGCCGGGTTGCAGGACCACGCGGACCAGCGCGGCGCCGACCTCTCGTTCGGGCAGCAGAAGCTGCTCGAGATCTGCATGGCCCTGATGAACGAGCCCAGGCTGCTGCTGCTCGATGAGCCGACCGCCGGCGTGAACCCGGTGATGATCGACAGCCTGATCGCGCTGCTCAGGGACATCAACGCGCGGCTGGGCATCACGCTGCTGGTGATCGAACACAACATGCGGGTGATGATGCAGCTGGCCGGCCACATCTATTGCCTGGCGCATGGCGAGGTGCTGGCGCAGGGATCGCCGGCGCAGATCACTGCCAACCGCGCGGTGATCGAGGCCTACCTGGGAGGACAGCCATGATCAGCGCGCACACCGCGGCCCAGCCGGCTATCCACGCGCCTGCCGCCACGCTCGCCGCAGCGCTCTCGCGTCCCCGGCCAACGATCGAGCAACTCGGGCAACTGGCCGGCGGCACGCCGATGGTCGCCGTGGACAACCTGGTCGCCGGCTATGGCGGCATGGAGATCCTGCACGGCTTCAGCCTGCGCGTGGCGCGCGGCGGTTCGCTGTGCCTGATCGGCCCGAACGGCGCGGGCAAGTCCACCGTGCTGCGCGCCATCTACGGCCTGGCCCGGGTCATGTCGGGCAGCATCACCGTGGACGGCATGCCTGTCACCCAGCTGCGCGCCGAGCAGAAACTCCGGCAGGCGGGCTTGGCCTACGTGCTGCAGGAGGGCTCGATTTTTCCCGATATGACAGTCGAGGAGAACCTGGCGATGGGCGGCTATCTGATGCGGCACCCGCGCGACGCGGCGGCAGCCGCCGAGCGCATCTTCCAGCGCCACGACGCGCTCGCGCAGCGGCGCGGCCAGCGCGCCAGCGTGCTTTCCGGCGGCGAGCGCAGGCTGCTGGAAATTTCGCGCGCGCTGATGATGGATCCGGCTGTATTGCTGGTGGACGAGCCCTCGATCGGGCTGGAGCCGCGCTATGTCGACATGGTGTTCGAGCTGCTGCGCCATCTGCAGCTTGAGGAAGGCAAGACCATCATCCTGGTCGAGCAGAACGCCCGCAAAGGGCTCTCATTCGCCGACCTCGGCTATGTGCTGGTGGCCGGGCAGCTGGCCATGGCCGGCACCGGTGACGAACTGAGCCGGGACCCGGAGGTCGGCCGGCTGTTTCTTGGCGCCTGAGCCACCGCTGCGGTGCGGCGCCGGCTTACAAGGAGACCAAAATGTTCAAGCATCTGCTCGTGGCGGTCGACGGCTCGGACCTGTCCGATACGGCCTACCGCAAAGCCATCGCGCTGGCCAGCTCGATACAGGCCCGCCTTACCGCGATCCAGGTCGTTGCGCACTATGACGTGATGCGCCTGCAGACCGCCATGCTCCAGGAAACCCGGCAACGCTTCATGCAGGAAGCCTACCGGCAGGCCGAGGCCTACCTGGCGACGATCGCGCAAGAGGCCGCCGCGGCCGGCGTGCCCTGCGAAACCGCCTGCCCCACCGGCGACCACATCTTCCAGGCCATCGTCGATGAGGCCGAGGCGAGGAAGTGCGACCTGATCGTGATGGCCTCGCACGGGCGGCGCGGAGTGCAGGCATTGGTGATCGGCAGCGAAACGCACAAGGTGCTGACGCATACCAAGATTCCAGTGCTGGTCTATCGCTAGCTGTCTATCCGCTGCGCCACCGCCGCCACGCGCGCCGCATGAACGCGGTCGCGGATCTGGCTGGCATCGTCGCCGCATGCGCGCGCGACGGCGCCGGCGTCGACGGCTGCCGCTGCGTCCAGCGCAGCCAGCAAGCGCGCCGCCTGGGGATACGCGCTCGCCTCAAAGCCCTTGCGTCCGCGCATGTCGGCCTCGCAGGCCTGCAGTGCTTCGGCAAAGCGGGCCGGCTTGCGCAGCGCATCGCAGCGTTCAAGCAGGCGCACCACGGCTGCCGCGCTGAATTCCAGCGAGCGGTGGATATTGCCGTGCTCGCGCGCCACCACCACCGCCAGGTCGCGGCAGTCGTTGGGAACGCGCAGCCGCGCGCAGACAGCTTCCAGCAGCTTGACGCTGCGCATCTCGTGGCCGGTATGTCGCGGCAGCACATCTTCGGGCGTGGTGCCCTTGCCCAGGTCATGCACCAGCGCGGCAAAGCGCACCGGCAGCGGCGCGCCCAGCGCCGCGGCGCAGTCGATCACCATCATCACGTGCACGCCGGTATCCACCTCGGGGTGGTAGTCGGCGCGCTGCGGCACGCCCCACAGCCGCTCCAGCTCGGGCAGCAGCCGCGCCAGCGCGCCGCATTCGCGCAGCACCTCGAACATGCGCGACGGGCGCGCCTCCATCAGCCCGCGCGCCAGTTCCTGCCACACGCGCTCCGGGACCAGGGCATCGACTTCGCCCGCGGCCACCATCTCGCGCATCAGGCGCATGGTCTCGGCGGCAACGGTGAAGTCCTGGAAGCGCGCGGCAAAGCGCGCCAGCCGCAGGATGCGCACCGGGTCTTCGGCAAAGGCGTCGGAAACATGGCGGAACAGGCGCGCGGCCAGGTCGCGCTGGCCGCCGTGCGGATCGATCACGGGACCGGCCAGGTTGCCGTCGGCATCGACGGCGCGCGCCATCGCGTTGATGGTCAGGTCGCGCCGGACCAGGTCGTCCTCAAGCGTGACATCGGGCTCGCAGTAGAAGGCAAAGCCCTTGTAGCCCATCGCGGTCTTGCGCTCGGTGCGGGCCAGCGCGTACTCCTCCTGGGTGCGCGGATGCAGGAAGACCGGGAAATCCTTGCCCACCGGGCGAAAGCCCGCGGCCTCCATCTGCGCCGGGGTCGCGCCAACGACCACGTAGTCGCGGTCCTGGCTGGGCTTGCCCAGCAGTTCGTCGCGGATCGCGCCGCCGACGGCATACACCTGCATCGTTCTGGCCTCGTCATGGGCTGGTGCCGGGCTGGCGCCCGGCACCAGCGGTATTGCTAGTGGTTGATGATTATCGCATCGGGACGATCAGGGGCCAGCCGGTAGGGTTCGTCGTCGGCCAGGAAGTCGCGTTCCTCGCGTGCGCCGGCAATCCATTGCTGCATCGCGGGCAGCGCCAGCATGAAGTCGGCATAGGCCTTGGCGTCCTCGGCTTCATCGGGCAGATGGATGCCGTAGGTGGCAAAGCGGCTCACCACCGGCGCAAAGAACGCGTCGGCCACGGTGAACTCGCCGAACAGGAACGGCCCGCTCGCGCCGTGCTGCTTGCGCAGCCCTTCCCAGATCGCGGCGATGCGCTCCACGTCGCGCTGCACGGCCACGTTCCAGCCGCGCCCGGGCAGCACCGCGGTCACGTTCATCGGCAACTGGCTGCGCAGGTTGCCGAAGCCCGAATGCATCTCGGCGCAGACGGCGCGCGCCACCGCGCGCTGGGCGCGGTCGGCCGGCCACAGGTGCTTTTCCGGGAAGCGCTCGGCCAGGTATTCGGAGATCGCCAGCGAATCCCACACCGTGACCTCGCCATCGACCAGCGCCGGCACCTTGCCCGCGGGCGAGTAGCGCGCGATCTCGGCGGCGAAGCTGCCGGTGAACAGGCGCACCTGCACTTCTTCGAAATCAATGCCGGCCTGGCGCAGCAGCAGCCACGGGCGCAGCGACCAGGAGGAATAGTTCTTGTTGCCGATGACGAGCTTCATCGTGGGTCCTTGGGGGAGGAAACGGAGGGAGACGGCGCAGGCGCGGCGCCCGCGGGCCTGCAGGACGGCATGGCGGCCGCGCGCCGGACTGGTCATTCTGCCAGCGCGGCCGCCCGCGTCAAAGTGAATTGCGCTAGCAACCGATATGAAATCCGGTCACATAGGGCGCACCGGGCCGCCGGCGCGTCAGCGGTGCACGCTGGCCCGCATATGCGTCATCGCGGTATCGCGGTTGCGCCCGGCCAGCGCGTCGGTCATGACCGACTCCAGGCTGGCCGGATGCAGGTTCAGTTCGGGTGCCACCGGGTGTTCCAGCACATTGTCGAGCTGCATCGAGTCGAGGTTGTCGCGCGACAGCAGCGGTTCGCCCGGCATATGCTCCATGATGCTGGCCTGCACCCGTGCCAGCGCATCGGGCAGCGCGATCACCGGGCGCGGATGCCCGGACGCGCGGCCGGCAAAGCGCACCAGCTCTTCCAGCGTATAGACCTGCGGGCCGCCCAGCTCATAGCCGTGGCCGATGGTGGCCGGGTTCACCATCGCGTTCAGGTAGGCCTGCACCACATCCTGCACGAATACCGGCTGGAAGCGCGCATGCGCACACGCCAGCGGCACCACCGGGGCCATCTGCTGCATGTGGGCGAACAGGTTCAGGAAATGGTCGTCGGGACCGAACACCACCGAGGGCCGGAAGATGGTCCAGTCCAGCCCGCTGGCGCGCACCACGCGCTCGCCGTCGCCCTTGCTGCGCAGGTACATCGACGGCCCGTTGCTGTCGGCGCCCAGCGCGCTCATATGCAACAGCCGGCGCACGCCGGTGGACAGGCAGGACGCCGCGATCTGCCGCACCATCTCCACATGCGCACTGGCAAAGGCTTCGCCGTAGGGGTCGGCGCGCTCTCCGTGCAGCACGCCCACCAGGTTGACGACGATGCCATCCACGCCCAGCGAGCCGATGGCGTCGTCCAGCGCGGCATTGTCGGCCAGGCCCAGCTCCACCACTTCCACGCGCGGCAGCAGCAGCAGGTGCTGCGCGTGCTCAATATTGCGCGTGCCGACCACGATGCGGTCGGGGGCGATGGGGGAATCGGGGTTGGCGCCAGGCTCAAGCGGCGCGCCCGAGGCCGAGGCAGCCCCGGCCAGGCGCGAGACGAGGTGGCTGCCGATAAAGCCGGCACCACCGATGACGAGGACGTTGCTGGTCTGCATGATGCCTCCGTGCCAAGAAAACTGCACGCCGCGGCACCCTGCGCCAGCCCGGGCCCGCCGGATCGTCCCGGCAGGGCCCGTCCTGCCCGCCCCCCGCAGGGGCAACTTCAGGGCAGGCTGGTGGTAGTCACCGCCGACGGCGCGACCATGCCCAGGCGCGATTTCAGCGACTGCGGCCGGCCACTCATCAATGCAGCATAGTACGTGGCGTTGGAAAGCACATTCTTCACATAGCCGCGCGTTTCATTGAACGGAATGGTCTCTGCAAAGATCGCGCCTTCCACCGGCCGCGCCAGCGTGCTGCGCCAGGCCTTGGGCCGGCCCGGGCCGGCGTTATACGCAGCCGACGCCAGCGTCCACGAGCTGTCCAGGTCGGTCAGCACCATGTTCAGGTAATTGGTGCCAAGCAGGATGTTGATATTGGGATCGCCCATCATCGACGGCGAAAAGTCGTTCATGCCGATCTTGCGCGCGACGTACTTGGCCGTGGCCGGCATCACCTGCATCAGGCCATGTGCGCCCGCCGACGAGCGCGCATTCATGATGAAGCGCGATTCCTGGCGGATCAGGCCGTAGACCCATGCCATGTCCAGGCCGACATCGTCGGTGGCGCGCTGCATGATGTCGCGGTACGGCATCAGGAAACGCAGCGTGAAGTCATGCTCGTTGCGGGTGCGGTCGGCGGAGTTGACGGTGCGGTCCAGCAGCTCCAGGCGGCGCGCATACTCGGCCGCGGCCAGCAGCTCGCGGTCGCTCATATTACGCAGCTCCCAGTTCCACTCGCGGTTGCCTTCGAAGCGCAGGTTCATGGCGTAGAACTTCTGCGCCCGCTGAAAACCGGGGCGCGAGCGCATGGCCATGGCCTCGGCGTCGCTGACGGTGGTGCGCGCCGGCAGCGTGATGCGGTTGCCCAGCTCTTCGCTGGCCAGCTGGCCGTAGAAGTTGAACTGGCCGGCGATCTGCTGGAAATTCTGCTGGGCCTCGGTGTCGCGGCCGTCGGCCTTGAGCGCGCGGCCATACCAGTAGATCCAGGCCGGGTCCTTGGCGCGCAGTTCGGGGCGCATCAGCTCCACCGCCTGGCGCACCTGCTTCCAGTCGCCCTGGCGCAGCGCGGCGCGCACGCGCCATTCCTGCGTGTCGTCGGAGAGCCACTGGTTGCCGCCCAGGTCCATCTGGCGGCGATAGTAGCCGGCCGCATCGGGCAGCAGCTTCTTGGCCGCGAACTGGCCGATCACGCCCCAGGCCGCGCCCTGCTCGTCGCGCGACAGCGTACCCTGGGCCGTGCCGAGGTAGGCCACCGCCTGCAACGGGTCGGTGCGTGCCATCTTGACGACAGTGGCGAGCGTATCGCCATCCGCGCGTGCGTCAGGCACCAGCGCGGCAATCTTGCCGGCCAGCGTGACATAGTTCTGCTCCAGCGCCAGACGCGCCTGGTAGGCGACATCGCTGCGCTGGATCTGCTGGCTTTGCGCCAGGTAGCCGATCAGGTCGACACAGCCTTCGCCGTAGTACCTGGGGTCGCTCAGCACATTGCGCGCATCGGCGGCCACGTTCTGCCCCTTGAGCGCGCGCGACAGCAGCGCATAGCATTCGACCTGGGTATCGTCCTTGAGCGCAAACTGCGGGTATTCGACATCGAAATTGGCCCAGTCGCGCTTCTTGCCCAGCACCAGCAGCCAGTCATTGCGCATGCGGTCGGCAATGGCCTCGCCCTTGTAGCGCTGCAGGAACACGCGCACCTGGTCGTCGGGCGCATCAATGCGCGCCAGGCCGCTGGCGTCGAACAGCTGCGGCTTGATGCGGAAGTACTCGACATAGGACGGGACCGGGTAGTCCACCAGCGTGGCCGAGATCGCGTAGGCACGCTCCACGTCGTTCTTGCGCGCGGCTTCGCGCAGCGCGGTGAAGGCCTCGTCGGGATCGCTCGGGATCACCGCCGCCTGCGGGCGCGACACCGCCTGCGGGCGCTTCTGCGCATGGACGGGCGTGACAAGCAGTGCACATGCCAGCGCGATCCAGGCGGCCCGGCCGGCACGCTGCAGATATACTCCCTTCAGCATTCTTTGCTTCCTTGTCGATGACGGCGGCGCCGGCGCCGGCAACCTTGTGCCCAGCCGCGGTTCCGCCGTCCGTGTTGGTTCGGACGAGGGGCATTATCCCACGCCATGTCATCCACTCCTGCCACGACCGCACCCAACCCCGCCGCCGAAGACCGTCGTGCACTGCGCACGCAGTTGCTGGCGCAGCGCGCCGCCCTGCCCGCGCGCGCCGAGGCCGACGCGCGCATCGCCGCCGCACTGTCCGGATTACTGGCCGGACTGGCCGTGCGCTGCCTGGGGTTCTACTGGCCGATCCAGCAGGAGTTCGATGCGCGCGACGCGGTCGGCCGCTGGCTCGCCGCCATGCCTGGCCGCAGCGCCGCGCTGCCGTCGGTCAGCCGCCCGGGCGCGCCGCTGGATTTCCACCTGTGGACACCGGATACGCCCATGGCCACCGGCCACTACGGCATCCCGGTGCCGGACGGCACCGAGGCCGTGACGCCCGATGCACTGCTCATACCCTGTGTCGGTTTCAGCCCGGACAAGTTCCGCCTGGGCTATGGCGGTGGCTTCTACGACCGCACGCTGGCGGCCATGGCGCAGCGGCCAGTGGCGATCGGCATTGGCTACGAAACCTGCCGGCTACCGTTGCAGGCGCAGCCGCATGACATCGCCATGGACTGGATCGTCACGGAATCCGGTCAGTTCTAGCCTGGCTCGGCCTCATCGCGCCGCACCAACTCGTCCACCAGCGCACGCATGCAGCGCCAGTGCGAGCCCTCCCAGAACACGCGCCGGCACTGGTCGCAGGTGACAAAAGTGCGATGGCGCTCCAGCACCCCTTGCGGCACGCGCCCCGCCGCGCCCGCCGCATCCAGCGCGCGCAGCGGCGCATTGCAGTCCAGACATAGCGAAAATGGCCGTGCGCTGCGCGCCAGGTCCAGCCGCGCAAAGATCTCCCGCACCTGCAGTTGCGACTTGATCGCGCGCACATAGCAGCCGTGGGTGATGCCGCGGCGCTTGAGCAGCTCGCGGTCGCGCGTCAGCACCACGCGGCCCTGGTCGACGGCGATGCGCTCGATCTCGCTGTCTTCGAAATGGTTGTCGTAGAGGGTGTCGAAGCCGGTCATGCGCAGCAGGTGCGCCAGGCCGCCCAGGTGCGCGTCGGCGACAAAGCGCATCACCCGCAGCGGCTGCTCGCGTACCCGCAGCAGCGGGGACACGTCGAGCCGTTCGAACTTGGGATAGACCGAGACCCGGTCGCCATCGCACAGCTGCCGCTCGAAGCCGGACGATTCGCCATTGACCAGGATCAGCTCGACTTCGGTATGCGGCACGCCCAGCGCCTCGATCATGTGCTTGACCGTGGCGGCGCGCGCGCAGGCGCAGGACAGGTCACGCCGGCGCTGGTCCGGCGCGAGGAAGTCGTTCAGTTCCTCGTAGAAGCGGAAGGTGGCGGTGACCATGGTGCCGAGTATGGCACTGTCGGCAGATCGGCGCGATAGCGGGACCTTGCCTCAGCCCGCATTCCCCAGCCGCAGCGCCGCCTCAACCGCCAGCTTCGCCCAGGGCGTCATCGCGCCGGGCGATTCCAGCGCCGCCGGCGGCAGGCTCAGGTAGTGGCGCATGGTGACCTCGCGCTTTGCCGACTGGTAGCGGAAGGGCTCGCTGCCCTCGGCCTCGAACTTGCCGCGCGTGGCGTCATCCGCCTTCAGGTAGCAGGTGCCGCCCGACACCAGCGCAAACATCAGCCCGTCATAGAACAGGCCATGGCCGCCGAACATGCGCCTGGCGCTGACAGGGCCGATGCGCGCCGCCAGCGGCCCCATCAGCTCGAGCAGATGTTCGATGAAGGGATCGGGGCGGCGCGTGACCATGGCGGGCTTTACAGCTTCAGGCGCTGCCAGATCGCCTTGGTGGCGCCGGCGGCATTGAGCGTGTAGAAGTGCAGGCCCGGCACGCCCGCGGCGAGCAGGCGCTCGCACAGCGCGGTGACCACGTCCAGGCCGAAGGCGCGGATCGATTCGCGGTCGTCGCCGAAGCTCTCCAGCCGCTTGGCCACCCAGCGCGGCACTTCGGCGCCGCACATCTCGGAGAAGCGCATCAGCTGCGAGTAGTTGGTGATCGGCATGATACCCGGCACGATCGGCACCTCAACGCCCTGCGCACGCACATCGTCGACAAAGCGGAAGTAGGCGTCGGCGTTGTAGAAGTACTGCGTGATGGCGGAGTCGGCGCCGGCCTTGACCTTGCGCACGAAGTTCTCGAGGTCGTGGCGCGGCGACTTGGCCTGCGGGTGGTACTCGGGATAGGCGGCGACTTCGATATTGAACCAGTCGCCGGTCTCGGCCCGGATGAACTCCACCAGCTCGTTGGCGTAGCGGAACTCGCCGATCTCGCCCATGCCCGAGGGCATGTCGCCGCGCAGCGCGACGATATGGCGGATGCCGCCCTCGCGGTACTGCTGCAGGATCGCGCGGATGCTCTCGCGCGACGAGCCCACGCACGACAGGTGCGGCGCGGCCTCGATGCCCTCGCGCTGGATTTCCAGCACCGCGTCCAGGGTGCCCTGCTGCGTGGTGCCGCCGGCGCCGAACGTCACCGAGATGTACTTGGGCTTGAGCGGGGCCAGCTGCGCACGCGTGTTGCGCAGTTTCTCCGTGCCCTCCGCCGTCTTGGGCGGGAAGAATTCAAAGCTGAAGTAGCGGTCTTGCATGATGGTGGCGCGCCGCGTTGGCGCGGCGCGCGGTATGGGATTCGTGTCAGTGCAGGCCGCGTCAGGCGGTGCGTTCGCCCAGGAGCAGGCTGGCCAGCAGCCACGAGATCACGCTGTACAGGATGGAGCCCAGCAGGGCCGCCCAGAAACCGCCGACGGTAAAGCCCGACAGCAGGTTGCCGACAAACAGGAACAGCAGCGCGTTGATGACGAAGATAAACAACCCCAGCGTCAGCAGCGTGACCGGCAGCGTCAGGATCACCAGGATCGGACGGATCAGCGTATTGACCAGGCCCAGCACCAGCGCCGCCAGCATCGCCGAGCCAAAGCTCTGGATGTGGATCGACGAGATGAGGTACGGCAACACGAACAGCGCAACAGCGTTGATGATCCAGACGACCAGTAGTCTCATGACGGCTCCTTGAATGTGGTTTCTCCCCCTCTCCCGCAAGCGGGAGGGGGAGCCCTGCCTTCCTGCGCGGATCAGTAGCGGTAGTGGTCGGCCTTGTACGGGCCTTCCTTCTTCACGCCGATATACGCGGCCTGCTGTTCGGTCAGTTCGGTCAGCTGCGCGTTCAGCTTGCGCAGCTGCAGGCGCGCCACCTTCTCGTCCAGGTGCTTGGGCAGCGTGTAGACGCCGACCGGATACTTGCCGCTGTCGCGTTCCTGCCAGAGTTCGATCTGGGCGATGGTCTGGTTGGCGAACGAGCTGCTCATCACGTACGACGGGTGGCCGGTGGCGCAGCCCAGGTTCACCAGGCGGCCCTTGGCCAGGATGATCAGCTTCTTGCCGTCGGGGAACTTGACGTGATCGACCTGCGGCTTGATCTCATCCCATTCGTACTTCTCGATCGAGGCGATGTCGATCTCGTTGTCGAAGTGGCCGATATTGCAGACGATGGCCTGGTCCTTCATCTTTGCCATGTGGTCATGGGTGATGACATGGTAGTTGCCGGTGCAGGTGACGAAGATATCGCCATGCTCCGCGGCGTAGTCCATGGTCACCACGCGGTAGCCTTCCATCGCGGCCTGCAGCGCGCAGATCGGGTCGATCTCGGTCACCCACACCTGCGCCGACAGCGCGCGCAGCGCCTGTGCGCTGCCCTTGCCCACGTCGCCGTAGCCGGCCACGATGGCAACCTTGCCGGCGATCATCACGTCGGTGGCGCGCTTGATGCCGTCCACCAGCGACTCACGGCAGCCGTACAGGTTGTCGAACTTGCTCTTGGTCACGGAGTCGTTGACGTTGATGGCCGGAAAACGGAGCTCACCCTTTTGAGCCATCTGGTACAAGCGGTGCACGCCGGTGGTGGTTTCCTCGGTCACGCCGCGGATGGCCTCCAGGTTGCGGCTGTACCAGCTCGGATCCTTGGCCAGCTTTTCCTTGATGGCGGCGAACAGGTAGGTCTCTTCCTCGCTGCCCGGCTTGGCGATGAGCGACGCGTCCTTCTCGGCGCGCGCACCCAGGTGCAGCAGCAGCGTGGCGTCGCCGCCGTCGTCCAGGATCATGTTGGGGGTGCCGCCGTCCGACCAGTCGAAGATGCGGTGCGTGAAGTCCCAGTATTCCTTCAGCGATTCGCCCTTGAAGGCGAACACGGGCGTGCCGCCGGCGGCGATCGCGGCGGCGGCGTGGTCCTGGGTCGAGTAGATGTTGCACGAGGCCCAGCGCACGTCGGCGCCCAGTGCCTTGAGCGTCTCGATCAGCACGGCGGTCTGGATGGTCATGTGCAGCGAGCCGGCGATGCGTGCGCCCTTGAGCGGCTGCGCGGCGGCGAATTCGTCGCGGATTGCCATCAGGCCGGGCATTTCGGTCTCGGCAATGGCGATTTCCTTGCGGCCCCAGCCGGCCAGGTTGATGTCGGCGACTAGGTAGTCTTGCTTCAGGTCGGTCACAGCGTTCATGTTTCACTCCCGGTGAAGAGTGGCACGCAGGTGACGAGTACGAGGGAATCTGGCAGCTGTGGCATGGCGCAAGGGCACATGCGAAGCACGCGGATAGGTCGACTCGCCTCCGTGCGGACCACGGATCAGCGAGCGCCGTTGAAGACAGTCCGAGCCTGGCGGATGGCATGGGGCGGCTGTGCCGCCGGCCGCGCGATGTGCTTCGCAGGCCTCCATCCGTTGCAACGCTCCTCGGAGTGGCGGTATTGTAGCGTGCCCGGGCGCCTTGCGCACCGGCTCCCTCCGATTCCTGCACAGATGATCCCAACGCCACCCCGTACCCTGACCATCGCCGGTTCCGACTCCGGCGGCGGCGCCGGCATCCAGGCCGACCTGAAGACCTTTTCCGCGCTGGGCTGCTTCGGCATGAGCGCCATCACCGCGATCACCGCGCAGAACACGCTGGGCGTGACCGGCGTGCATGCCATTCCCGCCGCCATGGTGGCCGCGCAGATCGATGCCGTGGCCAGCGATATCGGCGTGGACGCAGCCAAGACCGGCATGCTGGGCACCGCCGCCATCGTCGAGGCCGTGGCCGCGGCGGCGGACCGGCACGGCATCCGCAGGCTGGTGGTGGACCCGGTGATGATCTCGACCTCGGGCGCGACGCTGTCCGATGACGCCACCACGCAGGCCATGGTGCGGCTGCTGTTCCCGCGCGCGCTGCTGGTCACACCCAACCTGCCCGAAGCCTCGTACCTGCTGGGCCGCAAGATCACGCGCCGCGCCGAGATGGAACAGGCCGCCGCCGACCTGATCGCGATGGGCTGCCCCGCGGTGCTGCTCAAGGGCGGCCACCTCGAAGACGGTACCACCGCCGGCGGCCTGGACGACCTGCTGATGCTGGCCGACGGCAGCGTGCGCGTGTTCACGCATCCGCGTGTCGATACCCGCAACCTGCACGGCACCGGCTGCACGCTGGCCGCCGCGATTGCCGCGCAGCTGGCGCGCGGCGATGCGCTGGAGGCGGCGGTGGGCACGGCGCTGGACTATGTGGCGCAGGCCATCGCGGCGGGCGCGGGGCTGCGGCTGGGCGCCGGCAACGGGCCGCTGAACCATTTGTTCGCGCCGCGCGCGCTGGGCTGACAGACATGACGATGCTGGCCGATATCGACCTGCGCAGCGACCCGGCTGCCGCGTTCTACCTCAAGCATGAAGTCGTCGACGTGGTGTTCGCCACCGGGCCCGGCGAGCTGATCAGCCGCGAGGGACCCAACCGCTACCAGCCTGGCGATGCGCTGATCACCAGCCGCGGCGGCGACCGCTGGTGCGTCTCGCGCGACCGCTTCGACCCCAAGTACGAGGCCGTGCCGCCGCTCGCGCACGGCCAGGACGGCGCCTACCGCAACAAGCCGATCCCGGTACTGGCGCGCGAGATGCACGAGGCCTTCAGCATCGCGCGCAGCGCCGGCGGCGACGTGCTGCACGGCAAGCCGGGCGACTGGCTGATGCAATACGCGCCCGGCGACTATGGCATCACCGAGCGCGCACGCTTCGAACAGGTGTACCGGCCGCTGCAGGACTGAGCGGCCAGGCCGACGCCGGGGTCAGTTGCCGCCGGCGGACAGCGGCACCAGCTTGAATGCGGCCCGCGCCACGCACACCACGGTGCCGGCAGCATCCTTGACCTCGCCCTCGCAGAATGCAATGCGCGCACCGCGGCGCAGGCAGCGCGCCTCCAGCGTCAGCTCGCCGCGCGCTGCTGCCAGGAAATGCGTGGACATGTCGATGGTGATCACGCCGGTTTCCAGCGGCGCATGCGAGCGCGCCGCACCGCTCAGCGTGAAGTCCAGCGTCGCCATCAGCGTGCCGCCATGCACATCGCCGCGGCTGTTGACCAGCGACGGGTGCGCCGGCAGCCGCGTGCGGCATAGGCCCTCCTCAATCTGAACCGGCTGCAGGCCGAAATAGCGCATCAGCGGCACGTCGATGCCGAAGTAGGGCTTTTCGGGCGTGCCGGGGGCGACGGGGGTGATTTCGGGGGCGGGCTGGGAGGACATGGTAGGGATGGCGGGGGATGGTTGGCGGGGAATGCTGCCCGCCATCATAGCGGCGGGCTGCCGCTCGGTTTTGGCGGCTGGGCGAATGTCGCACAAATCTTGGTCAGCAGCGCGCCTTCTGGGGCTTCGCGCAGCCAGGCTCTTCCAGCGCCACTTCCAAAACATCGAGCGACACCGTTACTTCTTCGCCAGTGTGTAGTCGACGGACGACCATGTCCGCCAAATGCCGGTCTTCGAGATCATCCAAGTGACGGATGATGGCCTGGCGAGCGTAGAAAGTTTCACTCCGGCCAGTACGCCTGGCGAGCGCTTTCAGTCGCTGCTCGATCTGTTTCGGGAGCCGCAGGACGATCAAGGTGGCCTCCATTGAGGCTCACTAGTATGTCACCGCAGAGTCACTGCTCAAAGCACTTGCCGCATCGCCACGCGCTTCCGTAAGCCTGCCGCCCGCTGCGCCGCGAGCGCATCCGCCAGCAGCGGACAAAGCTCGTCTTCGCGCAACTGCCTGAACCCAAGCGACGCATAGAACGGCGCATTCCACGGCAAATGCGCAAACGTGGTCAGGTTCAGCGACCGCAATCCGTCCGCCCGCGCCCAGCCCTGCACCGCCTCAACCAGCGAGCGCCCGATACCGCGACGCCCATGGTCCGGGTGGACATCCATTTCATCGAGGTAACCGCATTCGCCTTTGCGGCTGGCCAGCGCAAAGCCGGCCAGTTCGCCGCCGCGCTCCGCCACCCAAAGGCGCCGCTCGCGCTGCGCGGCGGCAAGTGCCGATTCAGGCGTACTGATCAGACGCAGTAGCGCGGGCAGGTCGGCGTCAGGAAACAGCGCCGCCGCTGCCAGCTCGATCTCGGGCAGGCTCGCCAGGTCGTCCGCCACCGCAAGGCGGACGCAGTGCGCGGCGGTCGGCGCCATGGCGAGGCTGTGCTCAGGTGGCCGGGAACAGGCTGACCAGGTGGGCCACCGCGGCCGGCACGTCATCAGCCTCGGTCACCGCGCGCACCACGGCGGCACTGCCGACGCCCACCGCCAGCACCTCGCGCATATTGGCCGCATTGACGCCACCGATGCCCACCAGCGACGGGATCACCGGCTGCATCAGCTTCACATAGGCGCGGAAGCGGCCCATGCCCTGCGGCTGGGTCGGCATCACCTTGGTGGTGGTCGGGAAGATCGCGCCCAGCGCCAGGTAGCTGGGGCGGATCGCGGCCACGCGCAGCATCTCGGCATAGCCATGGGTGGAGACACCCAGGCGCAGACCCGAAGCACGGATCGCATCGAGGTCGGCGTCATCCAGGTCTTCCTGGCCGAGGTGGATGCCGTAGATGCCGCTGTGCTCGCCACCGTTGGCCGCGCGGTAGTCGATCGCTGCCTGCCAGTGGTCGTTGACGAACAGGCGCGAAGACGAGCCCTGCATGGCCTTCGCCGCGCGTGCGATCTCGGCGCGCACCGCGGCCGGGTCGTCGGACTTGAAGCGCAGCTGCACCGTCGGCACGTTCAGCGGCGCCAGGCGCTCGATCCATTCGGCGCTTGGCACCACCACGTACAGGCCCAGCGCGGGGCACGGCGCGAACGGCGCCGCGGCCTGCTCTGGCGCCGCCAGGGCGGCGTGCCGCACGTGCGGGAAGCGGGCAAAGTCAGACGGCCAGTCGGCCGAGCCCGGCTCCCAGGCTCGCGCCAGGCACAGCGCGTCGTGCGCGGGGAAATGCAGCGACAGGCTGGCCAGCAGCACCGCGACGAAGGCGGGCGAATGCGGCTGGTCGGTGTCGGCGGCAACGGAGAAGACCCATGTGCCCATCGGCGAGCGCACCGTGTCGATCCACTGGCCGCCCTCGCGGTCGGTCTCGATCAGCGTGGCGCCCGCAGCGGCGACGCGCGCGATCGTGCCTGCGTCAGCTTCGCCGTCGAACAGCAGCACGTCATGGGCGCCGGGTTGCGCCGGCGCGTCGGCCAGGCGCCAGGCCTGCCACGGCTTGTCATCGACGCCGAAGGTCTCGCCATAGTGTTCCAGCACCGCCTGGCGCAGCGGGCCGTCGCTGGCGGCATGCACGGCGCGGCGGGTCATGCGCGCTGCTCCGTGCTGTCGGCGTGCCAGAACGGCATGCCGACGACAGGGGTACTGGCCTGCGCCACCTCGCGCTCGGGCATCGGCCCGGCCAGGTAGGCGGTGCGGCCGGCCTCTACGGCCTGCGCAAAGGCGCGCGCCATATTGACCGGGTAAGCGGCCTGCGCCACCGCGGTATTGAGCAGCACGCCGTCGTAGCCCCACTCCAGCACCTGCGCCGCGTGCGACGGCAGGCCCAGGCCGGCATCGACGATCAGCGGCGTATCGGGCAGGCGCTCGCGCAGCACGCGCATCGCGTGCGGGTTGACCGCGCCGCGGCCGGTGCCGATCGGGGCGGCCCATGGCATCAGCGCCTGGCAGCCCACGTCGAGCAGGCGGCGGCACAGCACCAGGTCTTCGGTGCAGTATGGCAGCACCTTGAAGCCTTCCTTGATCAGGGTCTCGGCCACGGCCGGCAGGTTCAGCGTATCGGGCTGCAGCGTGTAGTCGTCGCCGATCAGCTCCAGCTTGATCCAGGGCGTCTCGAAGACCTCGCGCGCCATCATCGCGGTAGTGATCACTTCCTGCGCGGTGAAGCAGCCGGCGGTATTGGGCAGCACCGGCACGTCCAGCGCCTTGAGCATCTGCCAGAAGGCCTGGCCGCCTTCGCCGGCGCCCACCGCACCCTGGCGGCGCAGCGCAACGGTGATCATGGCGGGCCTGGAGGCCTGCACGGCCGCCTCCAGCGTGGCCGGCGACGGGTAGCGCGCGGTGCCCAGCAGCAGGCGCGAGCCGAACGACTCGCCATACAGCACGAACGGGTCGCGCAAGGTTTCGGAGGGTTCGAATGTCATGGGTCAGCCTCCCGTCACGGGTTGCACGAGGTCGATGCGGTCGCCTGCCGCAAGAATGGTGTTGGCGTGGGCGCCGCGCGGCACGAACTGGCCGTTGACCGCCGCGGCAAAGGGGGGCGCGATCTGCGCCGCGTTCACCGCGTCCGCCAGCGTGGCGGAATCGGCAAGGGCGAGCGGTCGGCCGTTGAGCAGGATATCCATGTCAGTCATGCGTTAGTGCAGCAGCCCGCCGGGTGCGGCCATGGTGGTGGCGGCGGGCGCTTCGGTCACGGCCTCGATCATGCCAGGCCAGCGCAGCGCGGCCGGCACCGCATGGGCGGCGGGATCGCCCTTGAGCAGCGCGCCCACCACCGCGCACGCGGCCTCGGTCACCGCCGGCGCAATCAGAAAGCCATGCCGGTACAAGCCGTTGACGCGCACCACGCGCGCGCGCTGGTCCACGCGGATCGCCGGCAGGTGGTCGGGCCGCGTCGGGCGCCGCTGCACGTTCAGCTCCAGCACGCGCGCTTCGCCGAAGGCGGGATGCAGCGAATGCGCCGCCGACAGCAGCTCCAGCGCGGAACGCACGCTCATGGGCGAATCATCCTCGCTTTCCAGCTCGGTGGCACCGATCACGTACAGGTCGTTGGGCTTGGGCGCGATATAGATCGGGTAGCGCGGATGCAGCAGCCGTACCGGCCGGTGCAGCCTGACGTCGGGCGCGTGCACGCGCACCACTTCGCCGCGCAGGCCGCGCAGCCCCGGCTGGGTGCCACCGGGTTGCGCCGGCCAGGACGCGCGTGCGCCCAGGCCGCGGCAATCCAGCACCACGTCGGCGCGGATGCCGAGTTTGGGCAGCGATTCGGCATCGACCTCGCCAGCCTCCCAGACGCAATGCACGCCTTCGCTGACCGCGCACGACAACAGCGCGCGCAGCGCGCCACGGTTGTCGAGCTGGCCTTCGCCCGCGAGCAGCAGGCCCTGCGGGAAGCGGCCCGCCAGCGCGGGCTCGACTTCGGCCACGCCCTTGCCGTCCAGCGCGCGCAGCCGCTGCGACACCAGTTCGGGCGGCGCCACCGCGCGCACGCGGCTGGTGAACAGCGACATCTCGGCGCGGTCGCGCGCATGCCAGACCACCAGCGTGCCGTCCTCCTGGAAGAAGACCGGCTCAGGCAATTCGGCCAGCCACGCGCGCCACAGGTCGACGCTGGCGATGCCCAGGTCGACGATGCGGCGCTCGGCAATGGCCGATTCCGCCAGCGGCGCCAGCATGGCCGCGGCCACATAGGCGGCCGAGCCCGCGCCGTCCGGCCCGGCCCGCTCCACCAGCGCCACGCGGGCGCGGCTGCGTACCAGTTGCCAGGCGGCCAGGCGGCCGGCAAGACCGGCCCCGAGGATGGCGACGTCAAACGACTGCACTGCTGTCATGAGGGGTGTTGTGCCGGACGGGGCGTGCGGCCGCGCCGGCCTCCTTGTTGTCGGTGCCGCCGCGCGAGGCGCTGCGCGGCGGCGAAACACGAGCGGGCATGGATGCGACGCCATGCCCGTACTGCCTGTCACTGCATCACGAGTAGATCTTGCTGCCCTTCTTCAGGAACTCGATCGACTTCTCTTCCATGCCCTGCTTCGCTTCCTTGGGCAGCGAGGCCGCGTAGTCGCGCACTTCCTGCGTGATCTTCATCGAGCAGAACTTCGGCCCGCACATCGAGCAGAAGTGGGCGATCTTGGCGCCTTCGGCCGGCAGCGTGGCGTCGTGGTACGAACGCGCGCGTTCCGGATCCAGGCCCAGGTTGAACTGGTCTTCCCAGCGGAACTCGAAGCGTGCCTTGGACAGCGCGTTGTCGCGCAACTGCGCGCCCGGCCAGCCCTTGGCAAGGTCCGCGGCGTGCGCGGCGATCTTGTAGGTGATGATGCCTTCGCGCACATCTTCCTTGTCCGGCAGGCCCAGGTGTTCCTTGGGCGTGACGTAGCACAGCATGGCGGTGCCCATCCAGCCGATATTGGCCGCACCGATGCCGCTGGTGATGTGGTCGTAGCCGGGGGCGATGTCCGTCACCAGCGGTCCGAGCGTATAGAACGGCGCTTCATAGCAGTGCTTCAGCTCTTCATCCATATTGGCCTGGATGCGCTGCAGCGGCACGTGGCCCGGGCCTTCGATCATCACCTGCACATCGTGCTCCCACGCCTTGGCGGTGAGCTCGCCCAGCGTGCGCAGTTCGCCGAACTGGGCGTCGTCGTTGGAGTCAGCGATGCAGCCCGGACGCAGGCCGTCACCGAGGCTGAACGACACGTCATAGGCCTTCATGATTTCGCAGATCTCATCGAAGTGCGTGTACAGGAAGTTTTCCTTGTGGTGCGCCAGGCACCACTTGGCCATGATCGAGCCACCGCGCGAGACGATGCCCGTGACGCGGTCGGCGGTCAGCGGCACGTAGCGCAGCAGCACGCCGGCGTGGATGGTGAAATAGTCCACGCCCTGCTCGGCCTGCTCGATCAGCGTGTCGCGGAACATCTCCCAGGTCAGGTCCTCGGCGATGCCGCCGGTCTTGTCCAGCGCCTGGTAGATAGGCACCGTGCCGATCGGCACCGGCGAGTTGCGCAGGATCCATTCGCGGGTTTCATGGATGTGCTTGCCGGTGGACAGGTCCATGATGGTGTCGGCGCCCCAGCGGATCGACCACACCATCTTTTCCACTTCCTCGGCCAGCGACGAGGTCACCGCCGAGTTGCCCAGGTTGCCGTTGATCTTGACGCGGAAATTGCGCCCGATCGCCATCGGCTCCAGCTCGGTGTGGTTGATGTTGGCGGGAATGATGGCGCGGCCCGAGGCGATTTCCTTGCGCACGAATTCCGGCGTGATGTCTTCCGGGCGCAGCGGCAGGCCGGCGCCCAGCGCGTTGCCGGGGTGCTGGCGCAGCAGCGCCTTGTATTCGGGCTTGTCGTACAGCGCCTGCAGGTTCAGCGATTCGCGCAGCGCCACGTATTCCATTTCCGGCGTGATGATGCCCTTGCGCGCATAGTGCATCTGCGACACGTTGGCGCCGGCCTTGGCGCGGCGCGGGTTGGTCAGCTGGGCAAAGCGCAGGTGCGCGGTGGCGGGGTCGTTGGCGCGGTCGCGGCCGTATTCCGACGACAGGCCCTTGAGCACTTCGGTATCGCCGCGCTCATCGATCCACTTGGCGCGCAGCGCCGGCAGGCCGGCCTTCAGGTCGATATGCACGTCCGGGTCGCTGTACGGGCCCGAGGTGTCGTACACCGGGATCGGCGGATTGGACATCTCGCCCTTGTCGGTGCGAGTCGACGTTTGCAGGATCGTGCGCAGCGGCACGCGGATATCCGGGCGGCTGCCGGTCAGGTAGGTCTTGCTGGAAGCCGGATAGGCGAATTTCTGGTCGAGGTCGCTTTCGAGCGATTCGAAGGATGCAGCGGGGGCAGTACGGGCCATGGGTGTCGTCCTCTCTCTTGCGGGGGTGGACGAAACCAGGAGCCTTGTGAGCGCTGCCTGGGGCCTGGGGCCTGGGGCGGCGAGTCCCGGAGGGACTGGAGACTTGGTCTTGTGAAACTTCCCACGCCGGTACTAGCCGGATCGGGTTCGAAGGGACTCTCTCAGCCGCACGGCCCATCCGTACGGCACCCCTGTTTCATCCAACGGGGTGAATTTAAGCACAAGCCCCTGGCGGGCGCTAGTGCCAATTCACGTCCATTTGTGGTGCCACAGCTGTGCGCACAGGTATCAAATGACGCATGCTGCAACGCACGAATCCCACGCAAGGGCATGGCAATGCACTCAAACGCGCGTCACGTGCTCTACCATGCAAGCAGGACGCGTCCACCTTCCATGCCGCCATGACTGAAGCTGCCACCCACCGCGTATTCAACCAGGTGCCCGATCTCGCGCACTACAACCTGTTCGCCACCGATCCGGCGCTGCGCGGCGCGCTGGAGCGGCTGGGAGGCGGCTGGCATGCCGGTGCGCTGGACCAGTTCGGCGCGCGCCTGGGCGAGCCGGAAGTCCAGCAATGGGCAGCCGATGCCAACCGCCACACGCCCGAGCTGCACACGCACAGCCGCACCGGCGAGCGCATCGACGCCGTGGATTTCCACCCGAGCTGGCACGCGCTGCTGGGCTTGCTGCGCAGCCAGCAGCTGCAGGCCCTGCCCTTCGCGCAACCGCGCGCGGGCGCATGGGTGGCGCGCACCGCCGGCTACTTCCTGCAGGCGCAGGTGGAATCCGGCTCGCTGTGCCCGCCCACCATGACCTTCGCCAGCATCCCGGTGCTGCGCAAGGAAACCGCACTGTTTGCCGAGCTGGAGCCGCGGCTCTATGCGACCGAACACGATGCACGCGACCTGCCATGGCGCAGCAAGAGCGCGATCATGATCGGCATGGGCATGACCGAGAAGCAGGGCGGCTCGGACGTGCGCGCCAACACCACCGTGGCGCGCGCGGTGCGCGGCGAAGGCCGCGGCGCGGAATACGCGCTGACCGGGCACAAGTGGTTCTTCTCCGCGCCGATGTGCGATGCGCACCTGGTGGTCGCGCGCATGGGCGCCGAAGACGGCCCGCTGTCGTGCTTCTTCGTGCCGCGCTTTCGCGACGACGGCAGCAAGAACGCGGTGCTGATCCAGCGGCTCAAGGACAAGCTCGGCAACCGCTCCAATTCCAGCAGCGAGGTGGAGTTCCGCGACGCCACCGGCATCCTGATCGGCGAGGAAGGCCGCGGCATCCCGACCATCATCGAGATGGCCACCAGCACGCGGCTGGACTGCGTGATCGGCAGCGCCGCGATCCTGCGCGCCGCCTTTGTGCACGCGCTGCACCATGCGCGCCACCGCAGCGCCTTCGGGCGCCTGCTGGCCGACCAGCCGCTGATGCGCAATGTGCTGGCCGACCTGGCGCTGGAATCCGAAGCGGCCACGCTGCTGATGATGGAACTGGGCCACGCCTTCGAGCACGCTGACGATGATCCGCTCGCGGCGGCATGGAAGCGCGTGGTCACCCCCGCGGCCAAGTTCTGGGTCTGCAAGCGCACGCTGGAAGCCACCGGCGAAGCGATGGAAGTCTGGGGCGGCAACGGCTATGTCGAAGAAAGCCCGATGGCGCGCCTTTACCGCGAGGCGCCGGTCAACTCGATCTGGGAGGGCTCGGGCAACATCATGTGCCTGGACGTGCTGCGCGCGATCCAGCGCAATCCCGACGATGCCGCACGCTTGCTGCAAGACCTGTCGCGCCGCGCCGGCGGCCATCCGGCGGTACGCGCGGAACTGGCGTCGCTGCAGGCCATGCTGCACGAGAACCCCGAACTGCTGGAAGCCAATGCACGCCGCTTTGCGCAGGGACTGGTGCTGACCGCACAGGCCGCGCTGATGCTGGCGCATGCCGATACCGAGAATGCCGAGCTGTTCGTCGCCAGCCGGCTGGGACGGCAGCACGGGCGCGTGTTCGGCACGCTGGATGCGGATGCCGACGTGCTCAAGCGGGTGTTCTCGCGCGGCTTCGAAGGCTGACGATTCACGCCTCCATCGATTCCAGCACCCGCAGCATCACCCGCGGCGCATAGCGGATCAGGTCATGCGCGCGCTCGCCGATCATGATGGCGGGCGCATTGAGGTTGCCGCCGACCAGGGTCGGCATCACCGACGCATCGACCACGCGCAAGCCCTCGACGCCGCGCACGCGCAACTGCGGGTCCACCACCGCCATCGCATCCATGCCCATGCGGCAGGTGCCGACCGGGTGATAGATGGTGTCGGCATGCTCGCGGATCAGCTCGCGCACGGCAGCGTCGTCGCTGCCATCGGCACGCAGGCCGGCGGAATATAGTTCGCGCCCGCCGAAGCCGGCCAGCTGCGGCTGCGCAAAGATGCTGCGCACGATGCGCACGCCGGCCACCATGTCGTCCAGGTCGCGCGCATCGCTCAGGTATTGCGGGTCGATCAGCGGCGCGCGCCGGATATCGTGCGAGGCCAGCCGCACCTCGCCGCGGCTGCGCGGGCGCAGCACGCAGACATGGCAGGAATAGCCGTGGCCGAAGTTCAGCCGGCGCATGTGGTCATCCGCCATGCCGACCACGAAATGCAGCTGCAGGTCGGGCTCGGGCAGATCCGGGCGACTGCGCAGGAAGCCGCCTGCCTCGGCGAAGTTGCTTGACATCATGCCGGTGCGTTCGCGCCGGTAGCGCAGCATTTCAGGCACCAGCCGCGCCAGGCCGCCGAACGACACGCCGAACAATTCAGGCACGGCCACGCGCTTGTGCAGCACGATATCCAGGTGGTCCTGCAGGTTGGCGCCCACGCCGGGCAGGTCATGCACGACGGCGATGCCGTGTTCGCGCAAGTGCGCGGCGGGGCCGACGCCCGACACCATCAGCAGCTGCGGCGAGCCGAACGTGCCCGCGCACACGATCACGTCGCGGCGCGCGCGCAGCAGGTGCCGGCGGCCCTCGCGCACCACCTGCACCCCGGCCGCATGGCGGCCTTCGAAGACAATGCGCAGCGCCTGCGTATCGGTCAGCACCTGCAGGTGCGCGCGGCCGCCGTTGCAGGCCCGGTCGCGCTTGTTGCCACCGTGCAGGTAGGCACGCGCCGCGTTCCAGCGCTCGCCCGCGTGCTGCGTGACCTGGTACCAGCCCACGCCCTCCTGCTCTTCGCCGTTGAAATCGTCGTTGCGCGGGAAGCCCGCCTGCTGCGCGGCCTCGATGAAGCGTTCGGCAAAGGGGTTGGGGGTGCGCAGGTCGCTCACGTGCAACGGGCCGTTGCCGCCGTGCAGCGGGTCGTCATCGCTGCCGGCCAGGCGCTCGTTGCACTCGGCGCGGCGGAAGTACGGCAGCACGTCGTCCCACGACCAGCCGTCGCAGCCGGCGGCGGCCCACGCGTCGTAGTCGGCGGCACGGCCGCGCGTGTAGATCATGGCGTTGATCGAGGAACTGCCGCCCAGCCCGCGCCCGCGCGGCTGGTAGCCGCGGCGGCCGTTCAGGCCTGGCTGCGGCACGGTTTCATAGCCGTAGTTGCGTGCCCCCGCGCGCGGCAGCAGCGCGGCAAGCGCCGCGGGTGTGCGTACCAGCACATGGTGATCGTGGTGCCCGGCCTCGACCAGGGCAATGGTGTCGTCGCCGCTGTCGGCAAGCCGCCCCGCCAGCGCACAGCCCGCCGAGCCCGCGCCGACGATGACGTAGTCAAAGGTGGTTTCCATCTGTCTCCCCGCGAGTCCGCAGGCGGCGCGCGTGCGTGAGCCGGGCCGCGCCAGTGCGTGCGCGCCCTGTCCGCCCAGCGGATGGCAAGCTGTGAGATTCAGTGTAGGCGCTAGCCCGGACGGTGGAGAAGCCCGGTGGCGCGGGCCGCCGGCGCGGCGCAGACGGGCGTTTGAATTGCCCTTCTGGTAGGAAACTTCCATTGCCATGGCTGGCACGCTACCTTATCGTGCGCGGGAACACGCGGACCGCTGCATCGCCACCCGCCGCGATCCGCTTCCACTGTCCCCGCTTGTCCCTTGCCCAGGAGCGCAGCAATGCGAGAAGTCCCCGACCTGTCGTCCGTCTTTGGCGCCATGCACGCCGCGTCGCGGCGCGACCAGCTGCCCGCCTGGGCCGTGCGCGCTGACCGCCTGCAGCGCCTGCGCCGGCTGGTGACAGAGAACGAGGCTGCCATTGCCGCCGCCATCCACGCGGACTTCACCAACCGGCCGCGGCAGGAAACCGCGCTGCTGGAGGTATTCCCGAGCCTGGGCGGCATCGACGACGCGCTGCGCCACGGCAAGCGCTGGATGCGCGTGCGCCGCGCCGCCACCGGCTTCTGGTTCCGCCCGGGCCGCTCGCGGCTGGTGCCGCAGCCGCTGGGAGTGGTGGGCATCGTGGTGCCCTGGAACTATCCGCTGTACCTGACGGTGGGGCCGCTGGCCGGCGCGCTGGCGGCGGGCAACCGCGCCATGGTGAAGCTGTCTGAATACACGCCGCGCTTTGCGGCCTTGTTCGCGCAACTGGTGCCGCAGCACTTTGCGCCGGACGAGATCGTGGTGGTCAACGGCGATGCCGAGGTGGCGAGCGCCTTTACCGCGCTGCCCTTCGACCACCTGCTGTTCACCGGCTCGACCGCGGTCGGCCACCATGTGATGCGCGCGGCGGCCGCCAACCTGACGCCGGTGACGCTGGAACTCGGCGGCAAATCGCCGGCGATTATCGGCGCCGGCGCCGACCTGCCGCGTGCGGTGGAGCGCATCCTGGTGGGCAAGCTGATGAACGCGGGCCAGACCTGCATCGCGCCAGACTACGTGCTCGTGCCGGAAGACCTGCGCGGGCAGCTGGTGGAGGCCGCACGCCAGTGCGTGGGCCGGCTCTATCCGGACCTGGCGCGCAACGGGGACTACACCAGCATCATCAGCCCGCGCCACTTCGCGCGCCTGGCGGCGCTGGTGGACGAAGCCGCGGCGCAAGGGGCCACCGTGGTGCCGCTGTCCGATGCCCAGCCGGACGCGCAGGCGCGGCGCCTGCCGCCGGTGCTGCTGCTGGATGCGCCCGAAGGCGTCACGGCGATGCGCGAGGAGATCTTCGGGCCGGTGCTGCCCGTGGTAACATACCGCACCCTGGACGAGGCGGTGGACTACATCAATGCGCGCCCGCGCCCGCTGGCGTTATACCTGTTCGAGCGCGACCGCGGCGCCATCGGCCATGTGATGAACCAGACCGTTGCCGGCGGCGTCACGATCAACGACACGCTGTTCCATATCGCCCAGGACGGCCTGCCCTTCGGCGGGGTCGGCGCCAGCGGCATGGGCGCCTATCACGGCCAGGCGGGCTTCGACACCTTCTCCAAGGTGAAGCCGGTGTTCCACCAGGCCGGCCTGAACGGCGCCGGCCTGCTCAAGCCGCCTTACGGCAAGACCTTCGAGACGATGTTGCGCCTGCTTCTGCGTTGATCAGGACACCAGCATTGGCCGCCCGAGCATGCGCGACAGCACCGCCTCGGGCGAGTGGGTGTGGTCGGAAATCGCCTGCGGCGCCAGGTAGATGGTCTGCTCCATCATCGCCCGCCCGCGCATGGCCGCGTGCAGCAGCTGGTCGCTGAAGACGATCCAGGTGGAACCCGGCGGGAAGTGGAATTCCTGCTGCGGCACCTTGGCCTGGTAGTCCAGGTCGGCCTTGGCCAGGTCATGCAGCTGCAGCATGCGATGGTCGTATTCCGAGCGCTTGCGCTTGGTGATATGCAGCAGCTTCATCAACGCCGCCTGGCCAGGCCACATGCCATGGGTCCTGGGCACGAACTTCTGCGCAAAATCGGCGAACGGCTCGCCCACGCGCCACACGCGCGCCGCGGCCGGGTCGATATTGTGGAACACGCGCAACAGGCGCTTGCCCAGCATCGGGTTGGACGGGAACGAGTCCACGTGCAGGCGGGTGTCGTCCTTGCGCCAGCTGACCGGGCGCCCGGCGATCTCGCTGGGCCGCAGCGAGGTGCCGGCGCGCGTCATGTGGGGGATGTATTCCGGGAACAGCGTGCGCACCAGCAATTCGCTGTTGTCGGCATAGCGGCGGATCAGCGTGTACAGGTCCGCCAGGTCCTGCGGGCTGCCCTGGGCGCCGCGCACCGCGGTGTCGTCGGCGCGCAGGTTGATGTTCTTGGACTTGCCGTCGGAATAGCGGCTGTCCAGGAAGCGCTCTTCGCCCGGCTGGAAACGGAAATTCAGGTTCGGGAAGTACAGCACGGCGCCCTGCTCCAGCTCGCGGCGCAGCGTGGCGCGTTCCTCGGCCGTGACCTGCGGCGCCCAGTCGGTATACGGCTGCGGGCGGATCAGGTTGAGCTGGCCGGCGGCGGGCGGCTGGGTTGAAGTCGAGGGGGCAAGGACAGGCGCTTCGGACATGGCATCCTCTGGAAACGGTCACCAGTGTTTGGGGTCGGCCGCCGGCGTGGCGGCTGGGGATGGCGGGATTTTACTCCCTGCAGTCAGCCGTGGCGCCGGCGTCACGCGGCGACTGGACCAGGATCAAGCCCGCGTAAAAAAACCCCGCGGGCCCTTGCGGGCCGGCGGGGCTTGCCGTCAGTGCTGCTGGCGCGGGTGGCGCTTACAGGCCGGCCGCGGCGCGCAGGGCAGCCGCCTTGTCGGTCGCTTCCCACGAGAATTCCGGCTCTTCGCGGCCGAAGTGGCCGTAGGCGGCAGTCTTCTCATAGATCGGACGCAGCAGGTCCAGCATCTGCACGATGCCCTTCGGACGCAGGTCGAAATGCTCCTGCACCAGTTCGGCAATCTTGGCGTCGGGGATCTTGCCGGTGCCTTCGGTGTAGACCGTCACGTTGATCGGGCGGGCCACGCCGATGGCGTAGCTGACCTGCACCTGGCACTGGCGCGCCAGGCCCGAGGCCACCACGTTCTTGGCCACGTAGCGCGCGGCGTAGGCGGCCGAGCGGTCGACCTTGGACGGGTCCTTGCCCGAGAACGCGCCGCCGCCGTGGGGCGAAGCGCCGCCGTAGGTATCGACGATGATCTTGCGCCCGGTCAGGCCGCAGTCGCCCTGCGGGCCGCCGATGACGAAGCGCCCGGTCGGATTCACCAGGTACTTGGTTTCCTTCAGCATCTCGGCCGGCAGCACCGGCTTGATGATCTCTTCGATCACCGCTTCGCGGATCTGGGCCTGGGTGATGTCCGGCGAATGCTGGGTCGACAGCACCACTGTATCCACGCTGTGCGGCTTGCCGTCGACATAACGCACCGTGACCTGCGACTTGGCGTCCGGGCGCAGCCAGGGCAGGCGGCCGTCGCGGCGCAGCAGCGACTGGCGCTCGACCAGGCGGTGGGCGTAGTAGATCGGGAACGGCATCAGTTCCGGGGTCTCGTCGCAGGCGTAGCCGAACATCAGGCCCTGGTCGCCGGCACCCTGGTTCAGGTAGTCGTCGGAAGCTCGGTCCACGCCCTGGGCGATGTCGGGCGATTGCTTGTCATAGGCGACCAGCACCGCGCAGCCCTTGTAGTCGATCCCGTACTCGGTATTGTCGTAGCCGATGCGCTTGATGGTGTCGCGCGCGATCTGGATATAGTCGACGTTGGCGGTCGTGGTGATTTCCCCCGCCAGCACCACCAGACCGGTGTTGCAAAGCGTCTCGGCCGCCACACGCGCATACTTGTCCTGCGCCAGGATGGCGTCCAGGACGGCGTCGGAAATCTGGTCGGCGACCTTATCGGGATGGCCTTCGGAGACGGATTCCGAAGTAAAAAGGAAGTCGTTTGCCACGAACTTATTCTCCAGGTTGGCTATTGCGTGCCAGCACGTTCGGTTCATGGCGGCGACGCTTTAGCGGTATTTCAGGCAGCCCGGTCAGAGCCGCATCGCCCCGCAAGTTGTCAGTTAACTCGGCGATACACGCTATTATACGCGCCTGCCGGACTCGTTGCAGCGCGCCAGGGGCGCCGGCGCAACACCAGCGCCGCCTTGGCGCGCGCTGGCCGTGCGCCTTGCCGGATGTCGGCACGCTGCGCGCGGATCTGAATACCGCCATCGAAAAAAACGCCTGTTGGCCCGCCCGTTTTCCGGCACGGACGCGCGACAGGCTCGCTTTTCGCGCCTGATGACCTTTCTTTTCTGGCTTATCTCCCGTTTTCCGCTCCGCCTGCTTCAAGCCATGGGGGGCGTGCTTGGGCTAATCGCGGCGAGACTGCCCGGCCGCTATAGCCAGCGCGTTAGGGAAAACTTCCGCCTTGCGTTTCCGGATGCGACCGACGCGATGATCGACGAAGCCGGCCGCTCGGCCGGGCGCATGATCATCGAGATGCCTTACTTCTGGAGCCGCAGCAAGATCGGCGCGAAGCTGCATGGCTTCGACGACGACATGTGGCCGGCCTTGGGGGCGCTGCAAGCGCGCGGTAAGGGGCTCATCATCCTGACGCCGCACCTGGGCTGCTTTGAAGTGCTGCCCCAGTCCCATGCCTTGCTGCGCCCGATCACCGCCCTGTTCAAGCCGCCGCACCAGCCGTGGCTGCGCGACTGGATCGAGAAAATGCGTACGCGCCCCAATGTGCATATGGCGCCGGCCACGCCACGCGGCGTGCGCATGCTGGTCAAGGCGCTCAAGCGCGGCCAGGCGGTGGGCATCCTGCCGGACCAGGTCCCGACCGGCGGTGAAGGCAACTGGGCGCCGTTCTTTGGCAAGCCGGCCTACACCATGGCGCTGGTGCGCCGGCTGCAGCAACTGACGCAGGCGCCGGTGGTGGTGGTGTTTGCCGAGCGGCTGCCGCGCGGCGCGGGCTATCGCGGCCACTACCGGGTGATCGACGGCGGCGGCATGCTGCCCGAGGATGCCGCCGAGGCCGCCGGCGTGATCAACCGCCATATCGAACAACTGGTGGCGATGGCGCCCACGCAGTACCTGTGGGGCTACCACCGCTACAAGCATCCGGCCGGCGCCGAGCTGCCGCCTGACTATACCGCCAGCACCGCGACCAAGACGACCACTGATCCTTCCCTTTCATGAGCCGCGTGTTCACCTGGCTCGGCATCGGACTGCTGACGGTGCTGGGCAAGCTGCCGTATCCGTTTGTTGCCCGCTTCGGCGAAGGGCTGGGCAGCCTGCTCTACCTGGTCCCCAGCGAACGCCGCCGCGTGGTGCGGGCAAACCTGCGCCTGTGCTTCCCTGACAAGACCGAGACCGAGATCGACGAACTGTCTCGCGAGAGCTTCCGCATCCTGTTCCGCAGCTTTGCCGAGCGCGGCATCTTCTGGACCGGCAGTGAAGCGCAGATGCGCCGCTGGGTGCAGATCGACGACCAGGCCGGCCTGGTGGCGCTGGATGGCACCCCGCATATCCTGGTGACGCTGCACCTGTCGGGCGTGGAAGCCGGCGCGATCCGGCTCACCATCCACCTGCGCGAGCATCTCGGCCGCTCCGGCGCATCGCTCTATACCAGGCAGAAGAACGACCTGTTCGACCACTTCCTGAAGCACGCGCGCGGGCGCTTCGGCGCCAACATGATCGCGCGCAACGACAGCGCGCGCGACATCCTGCGCTGCCTGAAGAAAGGCGAGGCGCTGCAGCTGATCGCCGACATGGATTTCGGCGAGCGCGACTCGGAGTTCGTGCCGTTCTTCGGCGTGCAGGCGCTGACACTGACCTCGGTGTCGCGGCTGGCACGCCTGACCGGGGCCAAGGTGGTGCCGATCTACACCGAGATGCTGCCCGACTACCAGGGCTATGTGCTGCGCATCCTGCCGCCCTGGGAAGACTACCCCGGCGCAAGCGTCACCGACGACACGCGCCGCATGAATGCCTTCTTCGAGGACTGCATCCGCCCGCGCGTGCCGGAGTACTACTGGGTGCACAAGCGCTTCAAGCACCGCCTGCCGGGCGAGCCCGAGATCTACTGAGCGCGCCGGCACATCCGGCGCCGCGCAGCTACAATCCCCACCATGAAACTCCAGTTCACCAAGATGCACGGCGCGGGCAACGACTTTGTCGTGCTCGACGGCATCCACCAGCAGATCGACCTGACCCCGGCGCAATGGCGTGCGCTGGCCAGCCGGCATTTCGGCGTGGGCGCGGACCAGATCCTGATCGTTGAAAAGCCGTCCCGCCCCGATGTCGACTTCCGCTACCGCATCGTCAATGCGGATGGCAGCGAGGTGGAGCACTGCGGCAACGGCGCGCGCTGCTTTGTGCGTTTTGTCACCGACAAGGGCATGACCGACAAGCGCTCGGTGCGCGTCGAGGTGATGAACGGCGTCATTACCCTGACGCTGCAGGACGACGGCCAGGTCACGGTGGACATGGGTGCGCCCGAGCTGGAACCGGCGCGCGTGCCGTTCCGTGCGGAAGGCCTGCCCACCCGCGCGGAAGGCGCGGACACGCTGTACGGCCTGGAGGTCAACGGCCGCACCGGATGGATCTCGGCGGTATCGATGGGCAATCCGCACGCGGTGCAGGTGGTGGACGACGTGGAGAACTTCCCGGTGCTGCAGGACGGCCCGGTGGTCGAGCACCATTCCGCCTTCCCCAACCGCGTCAATGCCGGCTTCATGCAGGTACAGGACCGCAACACCATCCGGCTGCGTGTCTACGAACGTGGTGCCGGCGAAACCCTGGCCTGCGGCACCGGCGCCTGCGCGGCCGTGGTGGCCGGCATCCGGCGCGGCCTGCTGGACTCGCCGGTACGGGTGCATACCCATGGCGGCGAACTGACCATTGCCTGGGACGGCGGTGCGGAACCGGTGCGCATGACCGGCCCGGCCACCACCGTGTTTGAAGGCAGCATTGACCTGGCAGCCCTGCCGGCCTGACCATAGGGGCTGTGCGCCCCATTCCACACGCTCCGCATTCCTTGCCGCGGAGCCCCGGCCGGGGCGTCCATTCCCTTGATCTTGCTGGTCAGACCGATGGAGCGCCCATGCCGCTGGACGATTTCCGCATCACCTCGGGCAAGCGTTTTCGCCTTGCCGACTTCGACCCGGGCAGCAAGCCGCTGTCGTGCGGCAAAAAAGAAGAAGACCTGGCCCGCATCATCGAGCTGAGCAACGCCCTCGACGCGCAGCAGGACATCTTCTACGCCGAGCACCGGCGCAAGCTGCTGGTGGTGCTGCAGGGCATGGATACCAGCGGCAAGGACGGCACCGTGCGCGGCGTGTTCCGCAGCTTCGATCCGCTGGGCATCCGCGTGGTGGGCTTCAAGTCCCCGTCGCCGGAGGAACTGGCGCGCGACTACCTGTGGCGCATCCACCTGCAGGTACCGAAGACGGGCGAGATCGTGGTCTTCAACCGCAGCCACTATGAAGACGTGCTGATCACGCGCGTGCACAACTGGATCGACGCCGCCGAGTGCGAGCGGCGCTTCCGCCAGATCCGGGACTTCGAGTCGATGCTGACCGAGACCGGCACCACCATCGTCAAGTGCTTCCTGCATATATCCCGCGACGAGCAGAAGGCACGGCTCGAAGCGCGCCTGGCGGACCCGGAGAAGCACTGGAAGTTCGACACCAACGACCTCGCCGAGCGCAAGCACTGGAAGGCCTACATGGACGCCTACGAGGCTGCCATCATGGCGACCAGCACGCCCGAATGCCCGTGGTACGTGGTGCCGGCCGACTCCAAGACACACCGCAACCTGATGGTGGCGGAGATCCTGACCAAGGTCTTCGAGGACCTCAAGCCGGCCTATCCGCCGGCCCGGCCGGAACTGGCCGGGATCAAGGTCGACTGAGCCGCCCGGCCGCCTCAGCCACCGTTGCCGCGGTGCACGTCGTGCGTGACGAAGGGGTGCTCGCGGCTGGGCATCGCCAGCCATTGCGGGTGGCGCAGGGTCTGGCGGATATCGTCCAGGCCGCTGGTCCAGTGTTCGTGCATGGTCAGCGAGCCGAACTGGTAGTCCTTGGCCATGTTCTCGAACGACTTGTCGCGGTAGATCAGCTGGATCACGTTGCGCCGGGCATCGCAAGCCTGTTCCGCGGCGCGCCGGTACCATGCGTTGTCGCGCTTTGACGCGGGCACCAGCGCCATCACTTCATTGAGCATGCGGCGCATGTTCTGCTGCTCGCGCATGTAGTCGGTAATGGCGCGCGTGCGGCTGGAATAGCGGATCTCCTTCTCGCGCTCGGCCACGTCGACCAGATCGTGCGGCAGCTTGCCGCGCGCGCTCCACAGGTCGACCTGGAAGATCAGCGCGTCGCGCCGCGGCTGCGCCGTCAGCACCTCGGCCAGCGGCGTGTTCGATACCAGCCCGCCATCCCAGTAGTACTCGCCATCGATCTCCACCGCCGGAAACCCCGGCGGCAGCGCGCCCGAGGCCATGAAATGCTCGGGGCAGAGCTTGTCGCGGGTATTGTCGAAGTAGGCGAAATTGCCGGTGCGCACATTGACCGCCCCCACCGAGACGCGCATCAGGTCGGGGCGGTGGTTGATCAGGTCGAAGTCGGCAAAACGCTCCAGCGTCGCCTTCAGCGGCGTGGTGTCGTAGAAGCTGGCATGGCTCGGGTCCGAGTAGCGCGACATCAGTTCCGGCCAGCTGCGCGGCTGGAAGAAGCCACGCTGGCCTTCCAGCATGGCACGCGCCGCATGCAGGCCATCGAACCAGATCCGCATCGGCTCGGGCCAGCCTTCGGCATGGTCGGCGAACCAGGTATGCGACAGGCTGGGCAGCCACGGCTGCGCGCAGATGTACTCCCAGAAGGCGCGCAGTTGTTCCACGCGGCGCTGGGGCGGATTGCCGGCGATGATGGCGGCGTTGAGCGCACCGATGGAGATGCCGGCAACCCAGTTCGGGTAGATGCCGCCCTCGGCAAGACCCTGGTACACGCCGGCCTGGTAGGCCCCGAGCGCGCCGCCGCCCTGCAGCACCAGCGCGCGCACGGCATAGGCCTCGTGCGCCGGCCGGTCCGGGGCCTTGGCAGCTTGGCGCACCGGCTTGCGCGGCCGCACCTGCGCGCCGCGCTCGGCCAGCGAGTCGCCATTGCCGGCCGATTCCGCCGTTGTGGATGGCGTTGCCGCCTGCCGCCCTGCCCGTTCCTGCCGCTCTTTTGCCGCCACGCCGCGCTCCCTCCCAGTCTGAAAGTCAGCCGTCCGCCCGCTGTCTGCGGATTGGGCGCCGGTGTCCGGCGCCCATGTTCATCAACGGTTTCAGACGCCGTAGCGCTGACGATAGGCCGCCACGGCCTCGCGCGAAGCCCCCAGCGCCGGGTCCTGCGACGCATCCAGGTACGCCAGCAGGTCCTTCAGGCTGGCGATCGCGATCACCGGGATGCCGAATTCGCGCTGCACGTCCTGCACCGCGGAATGGGTGCCGACCTGCTCGGCGGTACCGCTCTTTTCCATGCGGTCCAGTGCGATCAGCACCGCGGCCGGCTCGGCGCCGGCGGCGCGGATCATGTTCACCGATTCGCGCACCGAGGTGCCGGCGGAGATCACGTCGTCGACAATGACCACCTTGCCCTGCAGCTTGGCCCCGACCAGCGTGCCGCCTTCGCCGTGGTCCTTGGCTTCCTTGCGGTTGTAGGCGAAGCCGACGTCACGTCCCATGCCAGCCAGCGCCACCGCGGTGGCCGACGCCAGCGTGATGCCCTTGTAGGCCGGCCCGAACAGCACGTCGAACTGCACGCCCGAGGCCAGCAGCGTTTTGGCATAGAATTGCGCCACCTCGCCCAGCATCGCGCCCTGGTTGAACAGGCCGGCGTTGAAGAAGTAAGGCGACTTGCGGCCGGCCTTGGTGACGAACTCGCCAAACGACAGCACGCCCGCATCGAGCGCAAAGCGGATAAAGGTCTGGCTGAGATCGGCACCCGCGGGCGGTTTCTGCTGCGTCATCATTTCTCTCTGAATTCAAAATTTCCCCGAATGTTACGGATTATCAGCGCCAACCTCAACGGCATCCGCTCCGCGTCGAAGAAGGGCTTTTTCGACTGGATGGGCAAGCAGGACGCAGACATGGTCTGTGTGCAGGAACTGAAGGCGCAGGCCGCCGACATGACGGAAGCGTTCCTTGCGCCACATGGCTACCACGGCTATTTCCACTATGCCGAGAAGAAGGGCTACAGCGGCGTGGGCCTTTACACGCGCCATCAGCCCGAGCGCGTGGTCACCGGCTTCGGCATTCCCGAGTTCGACAACGAAGGCCGCTATGTGGAAGTGCAGTACCCGCACCTGGCGGTGATCTCGGTGTACGTGCCGTCCGGCTCCAGCGGCGAGGAGCGCCAGCAGGCCAAGTTCCGCTTCATGGAGGCCTTCCTGCCGCACCTGCTGCAACTGAATGCAAGCGGGCGCGAGATCGTGCTGTGCGGTGACGTCAACATTGCGCACAAGGAAATCGACATCAAGAACTGGAAGGGCAACCTGAAGAACTCAGGTTTCCTGCCGGAAGAGCGCGCCTGGATCGGCGAACTGTTCGACAGCCACGGCTATGTCGACGTGTTCCGCAAGCTGGACCCGCGCCCCGACCAGTACACCTGGTGGAGCAACCGCGGCCAGGCCTACGCCAAGAACGTCGGCTGGCGCATCGACTACCACCTGGCCACGCCCAGGATCGCCGACACCGCGCATCTTTGCTCGATCTACAAGGACGAGAAGTTCAGCGACCACGCGCCGCTGTCGATCGACTACGACTTCCCGCTCTGAGCATGGCGCTTACGCCGCCCGGATCTCTTCGAGCAGTTCCGGGTGGCGGTCAAGCAGCCTGAGCAGCTTGACCAGCGCCAGCGGCGGCTTGGTCCGGCCGGTCTCGTAGCGCGAGAACGCGTTGACACCGCCGCCGAAGATCTCGGCGGCCTCACGCTGGTCGAGGCGGAGTTTCTTGCGCACGCCGGTGATGTAGGCAGGCTCGACAAATGCGGCGTTGACCTGGCGGTTGAACGCGTTCATCAGCTTCATCACCCGGTCGCTCTCCTGCCAGTCGGTCACGGATTCGCCGCATTCCGGGCAGAACTCGCCGCGCACGGCTTCCAGGACCGTGGTTTCGCCACGATAGGTGTAGGGGACATCGCGCACGTCGGCCACCAGTTCAGCCGCGCCGCACACGGGGCATTTCATTTTGCTCAGCTCCTTCATCGTCCTTGAACGACACGACCAGCAGGTCTTCAGTCACGGTCAGCTTCAGGTACACCCCGCCGTATGGTGTCACCGGGCGGTAGACGTCCTGCCAGACGGTGTGATTGGCATAGGCCGTCATGCTCTTGTAGAAATCGGCACTGCTCAGGCCCGCGACCACCTGTGCCAGCCCGGCCATGTCAAAGCCGAGTGCCGATGCGCCCTCACGCGCGCACCGGGTGACGCGCACCCGCTTTGCTCCAATCAACTCCCTGACCCGCCAGAGCAGGTAATGCGCCGTCCCCTTTTCCATGCAAATTAACCTACTTGGTTATATCCTGCAAGCCAGGAACTGTGCCAGATCGCAATAATCCCATCGGTACAAACCCCTGCGACCAGCCCCCATCCCCGCTACAATGCAGGTTCCCTATCGCATGCGGCAGGGGACGTTTCGCATTTCCCGCACCTCATTGAGTGAGTCAGCCATGGTTTTCAAAGTGTTCGTCGATGGTCAGGAAGGCACCACCGGTCTCCGGCTGCTTGACTATCTCTCCGGCCGTTCCGACGTGGAACTGCTGCGCATTGCCGATGACAAGCGCAAGGACCCGGCCGAACGAGCACGATTCCTGAACGCCGCCGACGTCGCCTTCCTGTGCCTGCCCGATGCGGCCTCGCGCGAGGCGGTATCGCTGGTGACCAACCCGAACACCTGCGTGATCGACGCCAGCACGGCGTTCCGCACCACCGACAGCTGGGCCTACGGCCTGCCCGAGCTGGCGCGCGGCCAGCGCGAGAAGATCCGCGACAGCAAGCGCATTGCGGTGCCGGGCTGCCACGCCAGCGCCTTCGTGCTGGCAGTGCGTCCGCTGGTGGATGCCGGTGTGCTGCCGGCCGACTATCCGGTTTCGGCGTTCTCGCTGACCGGCTACAGCGGCGGCGGCAAGTCGATGATTGCCGAGTTCGAAGCCGGCGGTAACCCGAAGCTGGACAGCCCGCGCCCGTACGCGCTGGGCCTGGAACACAAGCACCTGCCCGAGATGCGCGTACAGGCCGGCCTGGCGCAGGCGCCGGTCTTCAACCCGATCGTCGGCAACTTCCTGAAGGGCCTGGCGGTGACCGTGCCGGTGTTCACGGACCGGCTGGCGCGCAAGGTCAGCGCCGAGCAGATCGTCGAGATCTACCGCAAGCACTATGAAGGCGAGCAGTTCGTGCGCGTGATGCCGTACAACAGCGCCGACAACCTCGACGGCGGCTTCTTCGACGTGCAGGCCAACAACGACACCAACCGTGTCGACCTGTTCGTGTTCGGCAATGCCGAGCGCCTGAACCTGGTGGCCCGCCTGGACAACCTGGGCAAGGGTGCGGCCGGCGCGGCGGTGCAATGCATGAACGTGCATGTGGGCGCCGACGAGGCCACGGGGCTGCGCGCCTGACGCGGCAGCAAGCCTGAATGAGGAAAAAGCCGGCATTGCCGGCTTTTTTCATTTGCGTCAGCGGACCGCTCAGCGTTGCAGCGGCTTCTGCCGGTCGTCGTCGCCGCTGTCCACCGGCGCGCCGCCCAGGCCCGCCATATTGGCGCGGTATGGGGGCAGCTTGTCCACCGTGGTATTGCTCGCGCGCGCGTAGAGCGGCAGCACCTCCGGCAGGTGCTTCTCCAGGTCGGCGATGCGGCTGCGCCCGGACGGATGCGTGGACAGGAACTCTGTGCCGGACTGGCTCACCTTGCCCATCTTCTGCCACAGCGACACCGCGGCGCGCGGGTCGTAGCCGGCGCGCGCGGCGATATCCATGCCGACCAGGTCCGCCTCGGACTCATCCGCGCGCGAGAAGCGCAGCGTCAGCAGGTGGGCGCCGGTGCCCAGCGCCATATTGCCAAGGTTGCCGAAGCCGAACAGCTGCGAGATCACGTTGGCGCCGAGGTTGGTGATCTCGGACTTGGCGGCGCGCTCGCGCGCATGCTCCTGCAGCGCGTGGGCGATCTCGTGGCCCATCGCCATGGCGATCTCGTCGTCGGTCAGCTTGAGCTGGTCGAGCAAGCCGGTATAGAACGCGATCTTGCCGCCCGGCATGCAGAACGCATTGACCTGTTTGGAGCCGATCAGGTTGATCTCCCACTGCCACTGCCGTGCGCGCTCGTTCCAGCGTGCGGTCTGCGGCAGCAGCCGCTTGCCGATGGTGCGCAGGCGTACCAGCTGCGGGTTGTCGGCGGCGGCCAGTGCATGCTTGGCGATGGCTTCCTGCTTGAGCTGCTCGTATTCCTGCGCGGCCTGCTGCTCGATGGCCTCGACCGGCACGATCTTGCGCACGGCCGAGCCGCTGCGGTCCAGCCGGATGCCGCCAGCCTCGCTGTCCTGCGCCTGGGCGGGCAGGCACCAGGCCATGGGCGCCGCCACCGCGGCCAGCGCCAGCGCGCGGACCAGCCGGTCACGGGTAGGACGCTGAACACCTTGCAGGCGGCGGAGCATTTGCGGTTCCTCGGACGCAGTGGAAGACCAGGCAGGCGGATCGGTGATCCGCGGCAACCATGCCGTGCCGCATGTGGCGGGCAGGCAAACAGGTGATGCAATAATACACGGCGCCCGCGCAGCCGCGCGGCGCTTCACGCCGGCCCGTTCATGACCTTCCAGACCTATCTCGATATCTTCCGCAACCGCCGCATCGGCGCCATGCTGGCGCTGGGCTTCGCCTCCGGGCTGCCGCTGGCGCTGACCTCCGGCACCCTGCAGGCATGGATGACGGTCGAGGGGCTGGATATCAAGACCATCGGCTTCTTCTCGCTGGTGGGCCAGGCCTATATCTTCAAGTTCCTGTGGGCGCCGCTGATGGACCGCTACACGCCGCCGCTGCTGGGGCGCCGGCGTGGCTGGCTGCTGGTGACGCAGCTGGGGCTGGTGCTGGGCATCGCCGGCATGGCCTTCTGCCCGCCGCGCGAGGCGCTGTGGACGCTGGCGGCGCTGGCCACGCTGGTGGCCTTCCTGTCGGCGTCGCAGGACATCGTCTTCGACGCCTACAGCACCGACGTGCTGCGCCCGCCCGAGCGCGGCGCCGGCGCCGCGGTGAAGGTGCTGGGCTACCGGCTGGCGATGCTGGTCTCGGGCGGCCTGGCGTTGTGGCTGGCCGACCGCGTGCTGGGCTGGCAGCAGACCTACCTGCTGATGGCGGCACTGATGGGCGTGGGCATCGTCACGCTGCTGTGGGCGCCGGAACCGGACGTGCCCGCGCGCGCGCCGCGCTCGCTGGAAGAGGCGGTGGTAGGGCCGCTGCGCGACTTCTTTGGCCGCCAGGGCGCGTGGTGGCTGCTGCTGCTGATCGTGCTGTACAAGCTCGGCGACGCCTTTGCCGGCAGCCTGTCGACCACCTTCCTGATCCGCGGCGTGGGCTTCTCGGCGGGCGAGGTGGGCATCGTCAACAAGACCCTGGGGCTGGCCGCCACCATCATCGGCGCGCTGTTCGGCGGCACCCTGATGGTGCGCCTGGGCCTGTACCGCTCGCTGATGCTGTTCGGCGTGCTGCAGGCGGTATCGAACCTGGGCTACTGGATCCTGGCGGTGACGCCGCCGCACCTGTGGACCATGGGGACGGCCATTGCGATCGAGAACCTGTGCGGGGGCATGGGCACGGCGGCCTTCGTGGCGCTGCTGATGACGCTGTGCAACCGCTCGTTCTCGGCCACGCAGTACGCGCTGCTGTCGGCGCTGGCGTCGGTGGGCCGAGTCTATGTGGGGCCCTCCTCGGGCTATATGGTCGAGGCCTGGGGCTGGGCGCCGTTCTACCTGGGCACGGTGGTGGTGGCGCTGCCCGGCGTGATGCTGCTCTGGGCCATGCGCCACACCGTGCATCGCTATGAGGCCCAGGCGCGCGAAGCGATCGCCTGAGCCCGCGCCTGCCTCACTCCTTGTAGTAGACGATCTGGTGCGAGCTGGTGATCAGCTCGCCGCCGGCGCTCCATAGCTGCGCGCGCTGGTCGAAGAAGCCCTGCCTGAACACCTGCGCCTGCGCGCTGGCCAGCACGTGGCTGTCGCCCAGCGCCGCCAGCGTGGCCGCATCGGCATGGAAATAAGTGGTCATCGACACCGTGCCGGCCGGCACGAAGCCCGCGCGCTTGAGGAAGATGCGCGGGTAGAAGCTGTCGGCCCAGGCCGCCACCGCGGCAAAGTCCGGCGTGCGCGCCGGCGCGTCGCGCAGCCAGAACTGCGTCAGGCTGTCCGGGTGCTCGGTGCCGGCCTCGGTGGCCGGCTTGGCGCCGCGCACCGGACGCATCTCGTAGGACTTGAGCCAGCGCACCGGCGCAAACCCGCTCATGGCCGGGAGGGTGTGGGCCGCTGGCACCTCCGGCATCAATGCCTCGCCGCAGGCCCAGGTCTCGCGGCGCACCGCAAACATGGCGGTGGCAGTGGTGGCCACGGCATCGCCCTGGCGCAGCTCCAGCGTCCAGTGCTGGGTCGAGCGGTTGGTGCGCACCGGGCGCGCCTCGATCTCGAACGGGCCCTCGGCGATCGGCCCGGCAAAGTTGACCGTCAGCGAGACCGGGTCGCCCAGGCGCTGCGGATGGTCCAGCGCCGCCTGCAGCAGCGTGGCGGCGGTGATGCCGCCGAACGGACCGATCATGTTCCAGTACTCGGGCGTGGTGCGGCCCAGGAAGCAGTGCTCGCCGGCCGGCTCCAGCGCCAGCGCGTCGTCAAAGGGATGGAGCGGGCTGGCGGCGGTGGCCGCCTGGGTCTGGGGCGCAGTGGGCATGGCTGGTATGGGTTGGTGACTCGCAGGGAATAGCACGATCGTTCGATCCGCTGCCTACACTAACCGTAGTCAGCGTTCGGGTCAAGACGGCAGTCCTCCAGCCGCTGGAACCATCGCGCCCGCATCAGCCTTGCACCCGCCGCCGCAGCGGCAGGCTCCAGCCCAGCTGGTTGGCGACCACGCCCAGCAGCACCAGCGCCATGCCGGCGACCTGCAGCGGCCCCAGCACCACGCCGAACACCATCACGTCGATGACGATCGCGACCAGCGGATAGATGAAGGACAGCGTTGCGATCGACACCACGGTAAGGCGCTGGAAGGCGCCATACAGTAGCGTGTACATCACGCCCGTATGCACCAGCCCCAGCGCCAGCAGCGCGGCCCAGGTGCCGGTGCCGTAGCTGCCCGCAGCAGGATGCGCCAGCGGTGCCAGCATCAACACTCCCAGCACCATCTGCAACCCGGCAATCTGGCCTGGCGGGATGGCCTGCAGCCGGCGCGTGGCCAGGGTCGTCACCGCATACAGCAGTGCGGCCAGCAGGCCCAGGCCGATGCCGGCCAGCATCGCTGTGTCAGTGGCGCCATGCTCCAGCCCGGTGATCAGCATCACCCCGGCAAAGGCCAGCACCAGCCATGGCAGCCGCGCGAACGGGAACGGCTCGCGCTGGATCACCGAGGTCAGCAGCAGCAGGAAGAACGGCTGGGTGTGGTAGACCACCGTGGCAATGGCGATGCCGCTGTACGCATACGCCGAGAACAGCGCCAGCCAGTTGAGCACCAGCGTGACGCCGCCCAGCGCCAGCCAGCCAAGCTGCGCGCGGCTCATCCGCACCCAGCCGCGCTGCAGCGTCAGCACGCCCAGCAGCGCCGCGCCGCCGAACAGGCAGCGGAAGAAGACCACATCGAGCGGCGGTTGGCCGCTGGTGACCACGAACCAGCCGATGGTGCCAGACAGCAGCATGGCCGCGACCATGCGCCAGGCGCCGCCTGGCAAGGGTTGTTGGGTAGGCATGACAGACTCCGGTCAGACAATGGCGCATTGTTCCACCATGCAATCTGCTCAACAATCCCGTCATTACTCAATTAGTATTTGATCTGAAGTCAAAGAATGAGGACGTGCAATGCCGGATATGCCACTTAATGCGATGGCCGTGTTTGCACGCGTGGTCGAATGCGGCAGCTTCTCGGCTGCCGCACTCGACCTGGGCATGACCCCATCGGCGGTCAGCCGGCACGTCTCCCGGCTGGAAGCCACGCTCGGTGCCAGCCTGCTGCAGCGGACCACGCGCGCCTTTGCGCTGACCGAGCTGGGCCAGTCGGTCTACGCCGCCTGCGCCCGCATGACCGCCGCCGCGCGCGAGGTCACCGCGCTCGCCGGCGAGCACGGCGGCTCGCCGCATGGCGTGCTGCGCGTGAGCGCGCCGGTCTCGTTCGGGCAGGCCTGGCTGGCGCCGCGGCTGCCGGCGCTGCTGGCCAAATACCCGGGGCTGGACCTGCAGCTGACGCTGGCCGACCGCATGGTCGACCTGGTCGAAGAAGGGATGGACGTGGCCGTACGCATCGCGCGCGAACTGGCGCCCGGGCTGGCCGCGCGCCCGCTGCGCGAGGTGCGCTACCGGCTGGTGGCCTCGCCCGGCTACCTGGCCCGCCACGGCACGCCGGCCACGCCCGCCGACCTTCCCGCCGCGCGCTGCCTGTACCTGGGCTACGGCAACTTCGGTGAGCGCTGGACCATGCGCCACCAGGCCGGCGGCGAGAAAGTGGAGGTGCGCATCCCGCCGCGCCTGACGCTGAACAACAGCCTGGCGATCATGAGCATGGTGGAGCGCGATACCGGCATCGGGCTGGTGCCGGACTTCTCGTTGGGCGATGCGCTGGACCAGGGCCGGGTCGTCACCGTGCTGGCCGACTGGGACATCCTCGAGCCCTACATCGGCACGGCCTACGCGGTCTACACGCCCACCCGGCATGTACCGCCCAAGGTGCGCGCCTTTGTCGATCACCTGGCCGGCACCGCCGGCGACGCGCCGCGCTGATCACCGCGCCGACTGGCCCAGGACCCGGCGCAGCAGCCACAGCATCGCGCCGCGCACGCGCACGGCATCGGCCCCGGCCTCGATCTCCAGCGCGGCGCGGTCGAACGCCGCCGACAGCAGCGGCGCCACGTCGCCCTGCGGATCCAGGCCAGCGGCCTCCAGCCCCTCACGCAGCGTGCGGGCGGCGTTGGCGTCGTCCAGCGCGAGCGTTTCGCGCAGTCCCAGCACCGCCGGCCCTTCCACCAGCAGCAGGCGCGTGCGGCCCGGCACTGTCATGGCCTCCAGGTAGGCCTGCGCCCCGGCGATCAGGGCGTCCGCGGCATCCAGTCCTGCGGGCGCCGCGGCTTCAATATCGTCCGCCACGGCAGCAGCCTCCTCCGCCAGCACGTGCCGGAACAGGTCGCGCTTGTCGGCGAAATGGTGGTACAGCGCGCCGCGCGTGATGCCGGCGGCGGCGCAGACGTCAGGGGTGGAGGTGTCCCCATAGCCGCGGCTGACAAACAGCGCGCGCGCGGCATCGAGCAGCGCCTGCCGGGTTGCCTCGGTACGTTCGCGGTTGGATCGGGCCACGCATAGCCTCCTTGCATACATGCAGCCTGTATCTTAATATGGATTTACATACAGACTGCATGTATCTGAACGACAGAGGAGCATCCATGAAAGTCAGCAGCTATTACCCCGTCATCATGACCGGCGAGGTTGCCGGCACTGCCGCGTTCTACCAGCGCCATTTCGGCTTTGTGGCGCTGTTCACCAGCGACTGGTACGTGCACCTGCAACTGGCCGGCGATGCGTCGGTCAACCTCGCGGTGCTGGACGGCAGCCACGAGACCATCCCCGCCCCGGCCCGCGGCCAGTGCGCAAAGGGATTGCTGCTGAACTTCGAGGTGGAAGACCCGGATGCGGTCCATGACCGCCTGCAGGCGGCCGGGCTGCCGATCCTGCTGCCGCTGCGCGACGAGGCCTTCGGGCAGCGGCATTTCATTACCGCCGACCCGAACGGCGTGCTGATCGACATCATCAAGCCGATCCCGCCGTCGGGAGAGTTTGCCGCGCAGTACGAGGCGGGCGCGCTGCCCGGCTGACGCGCCTGGCTCAGGCCGCGCAGACCCGGTACACCGCCAGGCTGCCGCGCCAGTTGCCGCCCCAGTTGACGGTCACGCCCTCGTGCATCACCACGCGGTCGATCACGCGCAGGCCGACCTTGGGCGCCAGCGCCTCGAAGTCGCTGATGGTCAGCACGCGCACGTTGGGCGTGTTGTACCACTGGTAGGGCAGCGATTCCGACACCGGCATGCGGCCGCGGAACACCGACAGCCGGTGCGGCCAGTAGCCGAAGTTCGGGAACGACACGATGCACTCGCGCCCCACCCGCAGCGTGTCGCGCAGCACCTGCGCGGTGTTGTGGATGGTCTGCAGCGTCTGCGACAGGATCACCGTGTCGAAGCTCTTGTCCTCGAACAGCGCCAGGCCGCCTTCCAGGTTCTGCTGGATGACATGAACGCCCTTCTGCGCGCACGCCAGCACGCCTTCATCGCGGATCTCGATGCCGTAGGCCTGCACGTCGAGCTCGTCCTGTAGCACGCGCAGCAGGCTGCCGTCGCCGCAGCCCAGGTCGAGCACGGTGGAATGGGGTTCGATCCAGCGCGCGATCGCGCGGAAATCGGGGCGCAGCGCCAGGATATTGGGATTGGCCAGGGCGTTCATGCGCCGATCTCCTCTGCGATGCGGTCGTAGTAGGCGCGCATCAGGTCGTGATAGCGCGGGTCGTCGAGCAGGAAGGCGTCGTGGCCGTGCGGCGCGTCGATCTCGGCGTACGAGACCGGGCGCTTGTTGTCCAGCAGCGCCTTGACCAGCTCGCGGCTGCGGCTGGGCGCAAAGCGCCAGTCGGTGCCGAAGCTCGCCACCAGGAAGCTGGCCTGGGTCTGCGCCATCGCGCGCGTCAGGTCGCCGCCGAAGGCCAGCGCCGGGTCGAAGTAGTCGAGCGCGCGCGTGATCAGCAGGTAGGTGTTGGCGTCGAAGTATTCGGCGAACTTGTCGCCCTGGTAGCGCAGGTAGCTCTCTACCTGGAATTCGACATCGAACGAGAAGCGGATGTCGTCGGTCTTCAGCTCGCGGCCGAACTTCTCGGCCATGTCCTCGTCCGACAGGTAGGTGATATGGCCGATCATGCGCGCCACGCGCAGGCCGCGCTTGGGCTTGACGCCATGCGCGTAGTAGTTGCCGCCGTGGAAATCGGGATCGGACAGGATGGCGCTGCGCGCGACCTCGTTGAAGGCGATGTTCTGCGCCGACAGCTTGGGCGTGGACGCAACCACGATGCAGTGGCGCAGGCGCTCCGGGTACATCAGGCTCCAGGCCACCGCCTGCATGCCGCCCAGGCTGCCGCCCATCACCGCGGCGAACTGCGTGATGCCGAACGCGTCGGCCACGAGCGCCTGTGCATTGACCCAGTCTTCCACCGTGACCACCGGGAACGCCGCGCCGTAGGGCGCGCCGGTGGCCGGGTTGAGGCTCATCGGTCCGGTCGAGCCGAAGCACGAGCCCAGGTTGTTGACGCCGATGACGAAAAAGCGATTGGTATCGAGCGGCTTGCCGGGCCCGACCATGTTGTCCCACCAGCCCACGTCGCGCGGGTCTTCCGCATAGACGCCGGCCACATGGTGCGAGGCATTGAGCGCGTGGCACACCAGCACCGCGTTGGAGCGGGCCGCATTGAGCGTGCCATAGGTCTCGACCATCAGGTCGTAGCCGGCAATGGACGAGCCGTTGCGCAGCTTCAGCGGCTCAGCAAAGTGCATGCGCTGCGGCGCAACCACGCCGACCGAATCGGGCGGCAGGTCGAACGCGGCAGGCGCGGCGGTCGGCAGGGCGACATCAGTCATGGAATCCGGCCCGTGGCGAACGGGCATAAAAAAAACCCGACCGGCATTTGCGTATGAAGCGTCGCAGCCAAGTCGGGATTCACTGGATTCCTTGCGGGATTCCGCGTGCCGGCGCCATCCACTACCGTGGTGGCATGGGGCGCCGACCCAACCTCTTTAGCCGCATTTGTAGTGGCAACCCGGAACTTGGTCCCTTGGCTGCCGCGCGCCCGCAAGCCAGTCATCAAATCGGCGCGACCGGGCAATTATAGAGCAATCGGCCCGGCGTGTTGATTTCACCCTAGCAAGACCCGCAGGTGCGCCTCGGCATGGTCCGACGGCGACTTGCGGAAGCCGCTCTTGGCATAGCGGTGCCACTGCCCCTGCACCGCCGCCATGATCAGCGCCGCGCGCGCCGGGATGTCGGCGTCCGCCGGGAACGCGGCCTGTGTCACCGCCATCTTCAGGCACTGGCGCAGCGAGGCCTCGATGCGGTCCACCACCTGGTTGATGCGCTCCTGCAGGCGTTCGTGCTCGCCCACCAGCGCCTCGCCGGTCAGCACGCGCGTCATGCCCGGGTTCTTCTCGGCAAACGACAGCAGCATGCGCACGATGGCATGGGCCTGGCGCAGGCCGTGCTCCTCCTTGTCGGTGATCTGGTTGATCAGGCCGAACACGGTCTGCTCGATAAAGCCGATCAGGCCCTCGTACATCTGCGCCTTGCTGGCGAAATGGCGGTACAGCGCCGCCTCGGACACGCTCAGGCGCGCAGCCAGCGCGGCCGTTGTGATCTTCTCCCCGCGCGGGTGCTCCAGCATGGTGGCCAGCGTCTGCAGGATCTGCACGCGGCGCTCGCCCGGGCGCGGGCGCTTGCGCACCGGCGTGGCCGGCGGCTGGGCTCCGTCCTGCGCATCCTGCGCACTGCCTGAAATGACCGCCTCTGGCTCGCGCCCGTTGCTTTGCGTCATGACCCGATTCTCCGCATTCGTCGTTGGAGTTGATGCATCGATTGTACTTTTATGTCCACATAGGCCGGCCGGTTCGGCACGCGGGCGCGCACGCGCCGCACGTTGTCGGGCTGCGCCTGCGGTGCCTGGGTCTCCGCGGCCACCAGCGTAACCGACTGCTCCTGCGCGGCGTGGCCGACATGGCGCCGGTCCTCTGCCTCCAGCGTCGAGCGTACCGCGGCATCGCGCCGGCTGCCGTCGTCGCGCACGGCGGGCACCTCATGCGGGCGCGATGGCGCGATCGTGCGCAGGTAGCCCGTCACCCACGCGGTGCGGATGCCGGTGCCGGCATAGCGCTTGAGGTGCGACATGGTGTCTTCCACCAGCACCGCGCGATGTGGCGCGATGCGGGTCTGCACCAGCAGCCGGCACAGCATGCGGCGGTCCGGCTTGGGCCGCAGGTGGCCATGCACCCACATCTGCTCGATTGCCACCACGCGCTCGAAGCAATGCCGTATGCCCGCTATCTCCAGCACCGCCCGCGCGTAGTCCTGCGGCGCATTGGTGACCAGGATCTTGCGCCCCGGCAGGCGCCGCAGGTGCGCGGCCAGCCCGCGCCGCACCCGCACCATGTCGGCCAACTCCGGGAATTCATGCGCGGCGCGCAGGAAGTCAGCCGGGTCCACGCCGTGGTGCCGGATCATGCCGAGCAGCGTGGCGCCGTAGCGCTGCCAGTAATCCACGCGCACGCGGCTGGCGGTGGCCTCGTCGCAGCCGAGCACGCGCGCCACGTAGGCGGTCATCAGCCGGTTGATGGCCGGGAAGATCGCATGCGAGGCGTCGTGCAGGGTGTTGTCGAGATCGAACAGCCAGACCGTATCGCCCGAGGTATTGCCCGCGGGGCGGCGGCAGAGGCGAGCGCGGACACGGCGCGGAGAAGGAAGACTGGAAGGCACGCCGGGCAACTCGGAGGGTGATGGGATGTCCGGGGCGGCCGGCCGCTGCCGGCACCGCCCCGAGGCTCCGCTCAGTGCGAGCGGATCATGGTGCCGAAGGCCTGCTCGGTCAGGATTTCCAGCAGCAGCGAATGCTCAATGCGGCCGTCGATGATGTGCACCGAATGCACGCCGCTCTTGGCCGCGTCCAGCGCCGACGAGATCTTCGGCAGCATGCCGCCCGAGATGGTGCCGTCGGCGAACAGCTCTTCGATCTCGCGTGCGGACAGGTCGGTCAGCAGGTTGCCCTTCTTGTCCATCACGCCCGGGATGTTGGTCATCATCACCAGCTTCTCGGCCTTCAGGATCTCGGCCATCTTGCCGGCAACCACGTCGGCGTTGATGTTGTAGGCCTGGCCGTCGTCGGAGAAGCCGATCGGCGAGATCACCGGGATAAAGGCGTCGTCCTGCAGCGCCTTGACCACCGCGGGGTTGATCGCCTCGATGTCGCCCACATAGCCGATATCGATGAAGGCGCCCGGGTTCTCGCGGTCCGGCATCTGCAGGCGCTTGGCGCGGATCAGGCCGCCGTCCTTGCCGGTCAGGCCCACGGCCTGGCCGCCGTACTGGTTGATCAGCATCACGATGTCCTGCTGGACTTCACCGCCCAGCACCCACTCGACCACTTCCATGGTCTCTTCGTCGGTGACGCGCATGCCCTGCACGAAGGTGCCGACCTTGCCGACCTTCTTCAGTGCCTCATCGATCTGCGGGCCGCCGCCGTGCACCACCACCGGGTTCATGCCGACCAGCTTGAGCAGGATCACGTCGCGCGCGAAGCCGTGCTTGAGCTTCTCTTCGGTCATGGCATTGCCGCCGTACTTGACCACGATGGTCTTGCCGTGGAACTTGCGGATATACGGCAGGGCCTCGGCGAGGATCTCGGCTTTCAGCGCGGGAGCAATGGCGGCCACCGTGGTTGCGGCAGGCCCGGGGTTGTCGGCGTTCATGGGGGACATCCGTGAGAATCAACAGGTATGATGGCTAATCGGCCACGTAGCCAGGGATAACCAACGGGGATCGCCCGAAAGTGCGCCATCCGGCCATGGCAGGCGCCGATTTTACAAGAAACCGCGCGGGGCGCGAGTCAACCGGCCGAACGTGGTCCCGCGAATTGCCTGCAAGCGGCGTGCAAGCGCCCCACGGGGCACCAACGCGTTCCGTCCACGCAACAACGTGCCGCCACCTCAGCCGTTTGGCTTGCGCCGCGGCACAGCGTTCCCCACCTTGACCATCATGCCCGCCGCCAGCCGCCTCTTGCCAGCCCGGATCCCCGACTTCCCGCCAGCGCCGGGAAGCCAGCCATGAGCGACCCCTCGGCCGTGCTGACCGGCCAGCTGCGCCCGGTCGAACATTGCAGCCACTGCGGCGCGGGCTTTGTCTGCGGCTACGTGGCGGGGCTGCCCGAGTGCTGGTGCGCCAGCCAGCCGCTGCTGCCGGCGCGGCGCATCGTGCCGGGCCAGCACTGCCTGTGTCCGGCCTGCCTGGCAGCGCGCCGGCAAGCGGCTCAGGAACCTGATTCCGCCGCTGGCTGAGGCGCCGGCCCGGGCCCTGCGGCGCTGCCCCACTGCATCACCAGCATCCCCGCCACGATCAGCGCCGCGCCCGCCAGCCGCGCCGGCGTGAGCGCGCGCACCGCAAAGCCGGCCAGCCCGAACTGGTCCACCAGCAGCGCCGCCAGCATCTGGCCCGCCACCACCGCGGCGATAAAACCCGCGGCGCCCAGCTTCGGCGCCATCATCAGCGCGGCCGAAATATAGAACACCCCCAGCACCCCTCCGATCCAGAGCCAGCCCGGCGCGCGCGCCAGTGCCGCTGGCGCCGGCAGTGGCACGCGCATCAGCCACAGCACGGGCAGCAGCGCCGCCAGGCTGACCAGCAGCGACACCAGCGTGGCCGACAGCGGATGCCCGAGCGTGCGCCCGAGGGTGGCATTGGCACCGGCCTGGAACGGGATCGCTGCGCCGGCCAGCACGGCCGTACCAAGCGGCAGCCAGAGTGAAATCGGGAGGGAAAACGGCAACTGGGTGCCTGACATGAAGCGCTCCATAGGGCAAGATGCGATGCCAGCAGTTTGAAATATCGCAATGCGAATTTCCAATTCTGCTTTCGTACGTTTATTATTCGCCGAATGAATAGCCTACGCGGAATCGACCTCAACCTGCTGGTGGTGCTCGAAGCACTGCTGGCCGAGCGCCATATCTCCCGCGCCGCGCTGCGGCTGCACCTGAGCCAGCCGGCGGTCAGCCACGCGCTCGGGCGGCTGCGGCAGCTGCTCGACGATCCCATCCTGGTGCGCGGCAAGGGCGGCCTGGTGCTGAGCGCGCGCGCCCATGAGCTGTCCGGCCCGCTCGCCGAGGCGCTGGCGCAGGTGCGCATCCTGCTGGGGCCGAGCGGCTTCCAGCCGGCCACCGCGCGGCGCAGCTTCCGGCTGGCCATGTCCGACTACGGCGCGCTGGTGGTGCTGCCGCGGCTGCTGCGCGCGGTGCGCAAGGCCGCGCCCAATATCGACCTGGTGGTGTCGCAGGCCAGCCGCGAAGGCATGACCGCTCAGGTGGCCGATGGCGAAATCGACATGGCGCTGGGCGTGTTCACCCACCAGCCGGAAGGCGTGAAATCCGCGGAGTTGTTCTGCGAGAGCTATGCCTGCGCGGTGGATGCCGCCACCGTGCGCGATACCGGCCGGCTCGACCAGGTGGCCTACCTGGCGCGCTCGCACGTGCTGGTGGCCACGCACAGCGAACGCATGGACGCGATCGACACCGCGGTGGCCAAGCTGGGGGGACGGCGCAAGATCGCCTGCGTGGTGCCGCACTGGAGCGTGGCACCGGCGCTGATCGCCGGGACCAACCTGGTGCTGACCACGGCGCGGCGCAGCCTGGCCGCGCTGGAGGAGGACCCGCGCTACGCCGTGTTCGCGCCGCCGTTTGCGCTGGACGACTTCACCTTCAGCATGATCTGGCACGAGCGCACCGAAGCCGATCCCGCCCACGCCTGGTTGCGCAAGCGCGTGCTGGCTGCGGCGGCCAGTCAGGAATTGGAAGAGCCGATCAGCTTGCGCGGCTGACGGCGCACCACTGGCTTGGCCGGCGCCGGCGGCCGTGACTCACGGCGCGGCGCGGGACTGGCAGGTGACTTGCTGGTTCCCGACTGGCCGCGAAAGACCAGCTTTTGGCGGGTGCCGTGCTGCTTGTTGGCCATGATGCTGGATGGATGGATGGCTGGATGGACGAGGCCGGGCCGGTCAGGCGCTCAGTGCTTGTGCTCGCCGTGGCTGCCGCTCGCGCCGGCGGCAGCGGGCACCATGTCACGCACTTCGGCCGTGACCTTCTGCTCGATCACCTTGCCCCCCTGCTCGATCTTCAGCGTGATGGGCACGGTGTCGCCCTTCTTCAGCTGCGACTTCAGGTCCATCAGCATCACGTGGTAGCCGCCCGGCTTCAGTTCGACGTCCTTCATCTTGGGCAGGTCCAGCGACTTGACCTGGCGCATGCGCATCACGTTGCCTTCCATCTTCATCTCGTGCAGCTCGGCCGCGGCCACCGGCGACGACACCCCGACCAGCTTCGCGTTGTCGTGCGCGTGCAGCACCATGAAGGCGCCGGAGGCAGTCTGGGTCGGCACCGTGCCGCGCACCCAGGCGTTGCTGACATCGACCTGGGCCAGCGCGGCGCCGGACGCCAGCGCGGCGGCGAGGGCGACCGATGCGGCCAGCGTGGCCGAGCGGAATTTGGCTTGCATGAAAGGCTCTCCTGAAAGCAGACATTAGACCATGGCGATGCCCGCCCGTGCATGCCCCAGGCAACCCCGCCATGCGGCGTACAGCCGGCTAGTCTGGCACCCTGCCCGGCGCGGCGCCAATGCGGCAAGGTGTCGCACGCACCGGTGCCCCGCGGCCGCATTGATACACTCGCGCCATGACCACCGCCGCAGCCGTGACCCGCTTGCCCGACCTCCCCTTCCTGTCGCCACTGCCGGCGGGCACCTCCGCCCGCCATGGCCAGGTGACGCTGCGCCGGCTGTTCTGGCTGCGCTGGGCACTGCTGGCGGGACAGGCGCTGACCGTGCTGAGCTGCGAGCCCATCGCCGGCATCCGCCTGCCCTACGGGCCGCTGCTGGTGGTGTTCGGCCTGCAGGCGCTGTTCAACCTGCTGACCGGCCTGCGCCTGCGCCAGCACACGCGGCGCAACAGCGCCCCCGGCGAGGCCGAGCTGATGGGCCAGCTGCTGGTGGACCTGACCGCGCTGTCGGCCATCCTGTTCTACACCGGCGGCGCGACCAACCCCTTTGTCTCGTTCTACCTGCCGGGGCTGGCCATTGCCGCCGCCATCCTGCCGTGGCGCCAGGTGATCGCGCTGGCGCTGTACGCGCTCGCCTGCTACACGCTGCTGCTGTTTGAATATGTGCCGCTGGACCTGCACAACCCGGACAACGCGGTGAACTACCACCTGGCCGGCATGTGGCTGAACTTCGTCGTCAGCGCGGTGATGATCGCGCTGTTCGTGGCGCGCCTGTCCGGCGTGCTGCGCCAGCGCGAGGCGCAGCTGAACCTGGCGCGCGAGCAGCTGCTGCGCGAGGCGCGCGTGGAAGACCTGAACGGCCAGGCCGCCGCGGTCGCGCATGAGATCGGCACGCCGCTGGCCACGCTGGCGGTCATCGCCGGCGAGCTGCGTGCAGATGCCTCCGACGCGGGCCGCGGCACTTCCGCAATCAACAGCTACCTGCCCGACCTGCAGACCATGGAACAGCAACTGGCGCTGTGCCGCACAACGCTCGCGCGCCTGCGCGAAGACCCGGCCACGCTGGCGCCCCAGCGCATCGACGGCTGGCTGCCGGCCTTTGCCGAGCGCTGGCAGCTGCGCCACCCCAACGCCGGCCTGCAGGCCAGTGCCACGCCGGGTGCCGGCGCGCAGGCGGTGGAAACCGCGCGCGTGGGCCAGATCCTGACCATCCTGCTGGACAACGCCGCGCGCAGCCAGCAAGGCGCCAGCCGCGGCCAGGAGCCGCTGCAGCTGCAGATCGCCATGGCGCCCGGCAATACCGCGCCGTGGCTGTCGTTCCGCATCGCCGACCACGGCGACGGCATTCCCGAGATGCTGCGCGGCCAGTTGGGCGAAACCCCGGTGGCCAGCCAGCACGGCGGCCAGGGCATCGGCCTGTACCTGGCGCAAAGCGCCGCCCGGCAGATGGGCGGCGAACTGGCCTGGCATGACCGCGCCGGCGGCGGCACCGTTGCCGAGCTGCGCCTGCCCGCGCTCTCCACCCTTTCCGCATCCGCCGCCACCGCCGCCACGGCACCACGAATCCCATGACCGACACCCTCACCCCGGTACCCGAAGCCACCGCACCGGCTGGCACGCCCTTCCTGGTCATCGACGACGACGAAGTCTTTGCCGGCACCCTGGCACGCGCGCTCACGCGACGCGGCTATGCCGTGCAGGTGGCGCATGACGGCCGCACCGCACTGGCGCTGGCATCACGCATCGAGTTTGCCTATGTCACGCTGGACCTGCACCTGGAGCCGCCACCGGACGCCGGCAGCACCGTGCCCGCCGAATCGGGACTGCAGCTGGTGTCGCCGCTGCGCCAGGCGTTGCCGGACGCACGCATCCTGATCCTGACCGGCTACGCCAGCATCGCCACCGCGGTGGCGGCGGTCAAGCAAGGCGCGGACGAATACCTGGCCAAGCCGGCCAATGTCGATTCGATCCTGACCGCGCTGATGGCGGGCGTGTCCGAAGATGCGGCACAGGCCGCGCTGGAAGAACCGGTGCCACTGTCGGTGGCGCGGCTGGAATGGGAGCATATCCAGCGCGTGCTGGCCGAGCATGACGGCAATATCTCCGCCACGGCACGGGCGCTGAACATGCACCGGCGCACCTTGCAGCGCAAGCTGGGCAAGCGGCCGGTGTCGCGGTAATTGTCACGGCAACAAGCAAAAAGGCCGCGCACAGGCGCGGCCTTTTGCATGCCCGATGGCAAGCGCCATCCGGGTTACAGGCGCAGCTGGACATAGTCCCAGTCCAGGCCCTCGGCACTGTCCTGTGGCGTGCTGCCTTGTGCGATGCGCATGGCATCGCCGGCATGGCGGTCCGCCAGCGTGAACAGCGCGCCCGAGTCCAGCGCCAGTGTTGCCGCCGCGGCAGCGGCCGCACCGACCGTGCCCGATTGCGCCGCTTCGGCAGCCGGAATGGCCGGACGCACACACAGGAACGCGGTCGCCGCCGCCAGTGCGGCCAGCAGGCCACCCGTGGCGAGCACTACCCGCCGGGTCTTGTAGTTGACCATCTGATTTCTCCTGCCAGTGAGTTGATGGGGATGCGGTGGCTCCCGCACCGGTCAATCGACCGTCAAGGTGCGCAAGGGTCGCATCGGCCGGCAGGGGTGCGCCAGCGGGCTTACCAATGCTTACGATGGTTACCGGGGTGTGGCAGGAGGAAACGCATGGACATTGAAATCCGTTCCCTGCACGCGGCGTGCATGTGATCGCCAAGCCGGGCCAGCGCCAGCCGCCGCGTCGTACAAGACGTCATGCAAAAAAAAATGGGCGCACCGTAGTGCGCCCTGGCATCGTGGCCGCGCTGATTTACAGCACGTAGCGCGACAGGTCCTCATTGCCGGCGAGGTCCCCGAGGCGCTCATCGACATACGCCGCATCGATCGTCACAGTCTCGCCCGACGACCTGGTGGCGTGGAAAGACAGGTCCTCCAGCAGCCGCTCCATCACCGTGTACAGGCGTCGCGCGCCGATGTTCTCGACCTTCTCGTTGACCGAGAAGGCGATCTCGGCCAGCCGGCGGATGCCGTCCGGCGCGAACACCAGGCTGACCGCTTCGGTGTTCAGCAGCGCCTGGTATTGCTTGGTCAGGCTGGCATCGGTCTGCGTCAGGATGGCCTCGAAGTCCTGCACGGACAGGGAATCCAGCTCGACCCGGATCGGGAAGCGGCCCTGCAGTTCGGGAATCAGGTCGCTCGGCTTGGACAGGTGGAACGCACCCGAGGCAATGAACAGGATGTGGTCCGTCTTGATCATGCCGTACTTGGTGCTCACCGTAGTGCCCTCGACCAGCGGCAGCAGGTCGCGCTGCACGCCCTGGCGCGACACCTCGCCGCCGCCGATTTCGCTGCGGCTGGCGATCTTGTCGATCTCGTCCAGGAACACGATGCCGTTCTGCTCGACATTGGCGATGGCCTTGTGCTTGAGCTCCTCGTCATTGACCAGCTTGGCGGCCTCTTCGTCGATCAGCAGCTTGAAGGCTTCCTTGACCTTCATCTTGCGGCGCGCCTTCTTGCCCTGGCCCAGGCCGGCAAACATGGTGCGGATCTGCTCGGTCATGTCTTCCATGCCCGGCGGGCCCATGATGTCCATGCTCGGCATGCCGGCGGAGAGCTCCAGCTCGATTTCCTTGTCGTCGAGCGAGCCTTCGCGCAGCTTCTTGCGGAACACCTGGCGCGTGTTGGAATCCTTTTCTTCCGGCTGCGCGAAGCCGATATCGCGCGCCGGCGGCAGCAGCACGTCGAGCAGGCGGTCCTCGGCCGCGTCCTCGGCCTTGGTGCGCACCTTCTTCATCTCGGACTCGCGCGTCTGCTTGATTGCCATCTCGGCCAGGTCGCGCACGATGGTGTCGACATCGCGGCCGACATAGCCCACCTCGGTGAACTTGGTCGCCTCGATCTTGATGAAGGGCGCGTCGGCCAGCTTGGCCAAGCGGCGCGCGATCTCGGTCTTGCCGACGCCGGTCGGGCCGATCATCAGGATGTTCTTGGGGGTGATTTCCTGGCGCAGGGGCTCGGCCACCTGCTGGCGGCGCCAGCGGTTGCGCAGCGCCACCGCCACGGCCTTCTTGGCCTTGTTCTGGCCGATGATGTGCTTGTCGAGTTCGGAAACGATTTCCGACGGGGTCATGGTGTGCGACATGGTATCCGTTCAGTGGGGGCTCGCCGGCCTGCGCGGTGGCCGGCCTGCGCTTATTCCAGCGTCTCGATGACGAAGTTGGTGTTGGTGTAGATGCAGAGCTCGCCGGCAATGGTCAGCGCCTTCTCGACCACGTCCTTGGGCGCCATTTCGGTGTTCTCGACCAGCGCCTTGGCGGCCGACTGCGCATACGCGCCGCCCGAGCCGATCGCGGCGATGCCGCCCTCGGGGTCGAGCACGTCGCCGTTGCCGGTGATGACCAGCGTGGTGTCGCGGTCGGCGGTGATCAGCATGGCTTCCAGCCGGCGCAGGGCGCGGTCCGAACGCCAGTCCTTGGCCAGGTCGACCGCGGCGCGGGTCAGGTTGCCCTGGTACTTTTCCAGCTTGGCCTCGAAGCGGTCCAGCAGCGAGAAGGCGTCGGCGGTGCTGCCGGCAAACCCGACCAGCACCTTGCCGTTGTAGATGCGGCGCACCTTGCGCGCGGTGCCCTTCATCACGATATTGCCGAGAGTGACCTGACCATCACCGCCGAGTGCGACCTGATTGCCGCGGCGGACGCTGACGATGGTAGTGCCGTGATACTGTTCCATGGTGGCTTCCGTGAATATGTCAGGACCGTAGTTGGCGACGCCCCCGGCGGGTTTCAAGGCCCTCGCGTGCGCCGGGCGCGGTCTGACCAATATAGGATGCCTGCCGCCACGTTGCCCGGCGCCGTGCCCAAACAAAAAGGGCCATGCGTTGCCGCATGGCCCTTGTCCGCGACGCGCGGGGCCACTGGCCCGCGCGCCTCGCGCATCACTCCACCAGATCAGTCCGCATACACGCCGGCCTTCTTGATCACCGGGGTCCACTTGTTGATCTCGGCGGTCAGGAGGGTGCGCAGCGAATCCGGCGTGGCGCGCTGTGCCGGCGCGGCTTCGGCGCCCAGCTCGGCCATCTTGGAGCGGAAGGTCGGGTCGGCCACGGCCTTCTGCAGCGCAGCCGACAGCTTGTCGATCACCGGCTTGGGCGTGCCCTTGGGCGCGTACATGGCGTGCCAGACCTTCACTTCCACGCCCGGCAGGCCTTGCTCGGCCGCCGTCGGGATATCCTTGAACGCTTCCACGCGGCGTGCCTGCATGGCCGCGTACGGCTTGACCGAGTTGGCCTTGAGATGGCCTGCGAGATTGGTGGTCTGGTCGCACAGCAGGTTGACCTGGCCGCCCAGGATATCGGTCAGTGCCGGCGCGGCGCCCTTGTACGGCACGGTGGTCAGTTCGGTCTGGATCGCGCTCTGGAACAGCAGGCCGCACAGGTGCGAAGCCGAGCCGATGCCGGCATTGGCCAGCGACAGCTTGCTGGCGTTGGCCTTGAGGTACGGCAGCAGATCCTTGAAGCTGTTCGGCGGCAGCGACTTGTTGCCGACCAGGATCATCGGCACGTCGGCGATTTCGCCGACCATCTCGAAGTCCTTGAGCGGATCGAAGCCCAGGTTGCGGTACAGCGCCGGGGCCGTGGCCATGCCGATATGGTGGATCAGCAGGGTGTGGCCGTCGTTCTTGGCCTGGGCCACCTTCTTGGCGCCGATGGTGCCGCCGGCGCCGCCGAGGTTCTCGATGATCATGGTCGCGCCCAGATGCTTGGACATGATCGCGGTCAGCTCGCGCGAGAGCTTGTCGGTCGGACCACCCGCGGCAAACGGCACCACCGCCGACACCGGCTTGCTGCCGGGATATTCCTGGGCGTACGCGCCCGACAACACACCCATTGCGCTGACTGCCAGCGCGGCCGCGACCATCTTTATTACTCGTTTCATGCTCTCTTCTCCTGATTCCCTTTGATACCCGTCTTGCAATGCGTTGCCGCCGGCCCGGCCCCTGCTTGTGCGGGGCGCATCTGGCGCGGTCTCTGTGGCCGCGCTCTTGGACCATGCCGGCTGGCTCGGCTGCCCCCACCGTAAACGGCAAGGGCGGGCCTTGATGTTAGCAACTCCAGACAATACGCAGGTATAGGGGCTAACCCGCTTGCAATCAGCCGCATATGGCGGGAAACGGGGAGGATATGGCAGAGATCGGATGCAAAGGCATGCGTTTGTGACACCCGGTGCGGCCTAATGGAAGAAACCGAGCATTTCCTCAAGCAGAGGTTCGGCGGCCTCTTCCGGGATGTAGTGCCCGCACGGCAGCGCCTGGCCGCTAATGTCGGTCGCCACCTCCTGCCACAGCGCCAGCGGCTCGAAGCAGCGCGCCACCACGCCATGCTCGCCCCACAGCACGCGCAGCGGCAGCGCGAGCCGGCGCCCCGCCTCGCGGTCGGCGCGGTCGTGCTCCAGGTCGATGGTGGCGGCGGCGCGATAGTCCTCGCACATGGCATGCACGCGCGCCGGGTCGCGCATCGCCGCGGTGTAGGCAGCCATGGCGTCGGGGGCGAAAGGCGTCAGGCCCGCGTGGCGCAGGCCCATCAGCTTCTGGATGTAGAAATCGGGCTCGGCGTTGATCAGCGTCTCCGGGAACGGCGCCGGCTGGATCAGGAAGAACCAGTGCCAGTAGGCGGCGGCAAAGGCCATGCTGGTGCGCTCGTACATTGCCAGCGTGGGCGCGATGTCCAGCAGCATGGCGCGGCTGACCGCGTCCGGATGGTCCATGCACAGCCGGTGCGAGACGCGGGCACCGCGGTCATGGCCGCACAGCGCAAAGCGCTCGAAACCGAATGCCGCCATCAGCGACACCTGGTCCTGCGCCATGGTGCGCTTGCTGTAGTGCTCGTGGCCTGCATTGCCGGGCGGGGCCGAGCTGCTGCCGTAGCCGCGCAGGTCGGTGGCGATCACCGTGAAGTGATCGGCCAGCGCCGGCGCCACCCGGTGCCAGATCAGGTGGCTCTGCGGGTGCCCGTGCAACAGCAGCAGCGGCGGCCCGGAACCGCCGCGCACGCCGGCGATCTCGACCTCGCCGACATGCTGCCGGAAGGTTTCGAAGTTCGGGAACAGCAGCGCGCTGGCGTCATTCAGCATGGGTCGTCTCCGCTCTGGGGCTTATGGGTAGTCCTGTGCCGATCATAGGCGCAAACCGCCTCATCGGCGTGGCTGCGCCGGCTTCGCCATTCGGCCCGCTGACGCAACTGAATTGCATCAACCGGGGGCCTATGGTTAAATCCGCCCATGACCCGTCCCAGTCCGGACCGGCCGGCCGCTGTGCCGGAACCGGCGATCCCCACCCCTGAGTCCCTGGAAGCCGCCCACGAGCGCCTGCGCCAGCTGGGCGCGCGCGTGACCCAGCCGCGGCTGTGCATCCTGGCCTGCCTGATCGGCAGCGATGAGGCGCTGACGCACCAGGCCGTGATCGACCGCCTGCCCGAACCGGGCGAGACCATCGACCGCGTCACCGTCTACCGTGTGCTGGACTGGCTGGTGGAACAGGGCGTGGCGCAGAAGCGTGCCGGCAACGACCGCGTGTTTCGCTTCAGCCTGGTCGAGCATGAGGCCGCGCGCGCACAGGAGCACCGCCAGCACAGCCATTTCCACTGCACCCGCTGCGACCGCACCTTCTGCCTGGACGATGCCAGCGCACCGGTGCAGCCGGCCGCGCCGCGCGTGCCCAGCGGCTTTGCCATCGAACATGTCGAACTGACCGTGAACGGCGTCTGCGCCGAGTGCGGCAAGCGTGCGCCCGCCCCGCTTGGCGGCGCTTCGCACTGAACGGCAATCTCTCATACCCGGAGAACAACAATGTCCAAACTGACCCCGGTCACGATCCTGACCGGCTTTCTCGGCAGCGGCAAGACCACCCTGCTCAAGCGCATCCTGAACGAGCAGCACGGCATGAAGATTGCCGTCATCGAGAACGAGTTCGGCGAAGAGAACATCGATAACGAGATCCTGGTGCAGGACGGCCGCGAGCAGATCGTGCAGATGAGCAACGGCTGCATCTGCTGCACCATCCGCGGCGACCTGGTGCAGGCGCTGTCGACGCTGCTGACGCGCCGCGACGCCGGCGAGATCAACTTCGACCGCGTGGTGATCGAGACCACCGGCGTGGCCAACCCCGGCCCGGTGGCGCAGACCTTCTTCATGGACGAGGAAATTGCCTCGCGCTACCTGCTCGACGCGGTGATCACGCTGGTCGACGCCAAGCACGCCCACCTGCAGTTGGACAAGCAGGAAGAGGCGCAGCGCCAGGTTGGCTTTGCCGATGCCATCTTCATCACCAAGTCCGACCTGGTGACCGAAGCCGACGTGGCCGAGCTGCGCCACCGCCTGCTGCACATGAACCCGCGCGCGCCGATCCGCCTGGTCAACTTCGGCGAGGCGCCGATCGACACCATCTTCGACCTGCGCGGCTTCAACCTGAACGCCAAGCTGGAGATCGACCCGGAATTCCTGAGCGCCGACGACCATGACCACGATCATGACCATGAGCACGGCGAGCATTGCGGCGACGACTGCGGCCATGACCACGGGCACGACCATGCGCACGGCCATGGCCACGCGCACGACCACCACCATCACCACCACCATACCGACCGCATTGCGTCGTTCGTCTTCCGCAGCGACAAGCCCTTCCACTACGGCAAGCTGGAGGAATTCCTGTCCGGCATCCTGGCCGTTTACGGGGAAAAACTGCTGCGCTACAAGGGCGTACTATATATGGACGGTGTGGACCGCAAAGTGGTGTTCCAGGGGGTCCACCAGCTGATGGGCAGCGACATCGGCGCCAAGTGGGATGAAGAGACCCCGGGCACGCGCATGGTGTTCATCGGCGTGGACCTGCCCCGCGACGCCATCCTCAAGGGCCTGGAGAACTGCCTGGCCTGAGTGCCCTAGTCGCCCCATCGGCGATGCCCCCTCCAGACCCCGCTCCGCGGCCGCCCCCCGTTCGGGGTACCGGGGAAATACCGAAGCGCCAGCCGGTTTTCCCCGTATCTCGGAGAAATTTGTTCAAGTACAATAGGCCGGATTTGATACCGGTGGCGCACCTTTTTCCCGCTGCCGGCATTTGGTCCATCGGATCTGGTGGACTTGCAAGGCGGCGGTTGTCGTCAGCATGAGGCAGGCCGCCGGCAGGTGCGGTCGCAGTGCTTCGTGCGGAGACCGCCTTTTTTCCGCCTGGGGTGCCCCGACGCGCGCCGTCACTGACTGACGCGAGAGAGAGGTGTCCCCATGACAGCCGCAACGAAGACCAAAGAAAGCCGCAGCAAGACTGGTACTGCAGCGGCAGAGACGCTCAAGGCGCAGCCTGTGAAGGCCGCGCCCGCTCCCCGCGGCAGTACGGCGAACGCCGAAGCGGGCGCAACGAAGGGAGGCCCGCGAAGCAGCAAGACTGCAGCCAGCCAGAGTGAAACAGCCGTGGCGCGCAAGCGCGCGGACAGCGCACCCGAGCGGACCCAGACGCCGCCGGCCGCATCAACAAGAGAATCAGCAGCAACCATGAGCAGCAACAAACTTCTGACTGAAGCTGAAATCCTGAAGATGAGCGACAAGGATTACATGAACGAAGCGCAGCTCGCCTTCTTCAAGCACCGTCTTGAGCAGCTGCGCGACGAAATCCTGAAGAACGCTGACCAGACCACGGAACACCTGCGCGAAACGGTCATCGTGCCGGATCCGGCCGACCGTGCCACCATCGAGGAAGAGCATGCGCTGGAACTGCGCACGCGCGACCGCGAGCGCAAGCTGCTGAAGAAGGTGGAGCAGTCGCTGCAGCGCATCGAGTCCGGCGACTACGGCTGGTGCGAGGAAACCGGCGAGCCGATCGGCGTGCCGCGCCTCCTTGCCCGTCCCACGGCCACACTGTCGCTGGAAGCGCAGCAACGCCGCGAACTGCGCCAGAAGCTGTTCGGCGACTGAAGCGCCGCGCGCCGGCACGGCCGGTGCGGCAGGCGTAACGTGACGGCCCGGTTACCCGGGCCGTTTGCTTTGGCGGGCCGCGTCCGCCTTGTCGTGCCGTCGCCACGGCCTACCATTGAGAATCGTCCGGCTGTTACGGCCCCGGCCTTTCTGGTAAATTCGCAACCTTGTTGCAACAACGCGGCCAGCGCCTGGGCTGCGTTGTCCCCCGTCACTTCCACCTCTCCTGCCATGGCTGATCGCCTGCCCGTCACCGTGCTGTCCGGATTCCCCGGCGCCGGCAAGACCACGCTGCTGAACCACCTGCTTGCGCACAGCGCGGGCCGGCGTATGGCCGTGCTGGTCTGCGGGCCGCAGCACGGGCAGGCGCTGGCGCCGCTGCCGCCCGGCTGCGAGGCCACGGTGTTGCCCACGGGCGACGCACTGCTCGGCGAAGCCGCCCGGCTTGCCGCCGAGGGCCGCTTTGACGCGCTGCTGATGGAAGCCGACGGCCTGGACGAGCCGCTCGCAATTGCCGAAGGCTTCCTGTTCGAGGCCGAGCATGGCGCCGGGCCCGACGCGGCGGTGCAACCCGACACGCTGGTGACGGTGATCAATGCCGCCACCTTCCTGCGCGATCTCAACGAGGCCGAGTTCCTGGCCGACCGCGGGCTGGCGCAGGCCACGGACGATGACCGGACCGTGGCCGAAGTGCTGGTGGCGCAGGTCGAATGCTGCGACGTGATCGTGCTGAACAAGGCCGACCTCGCCAGCGCCACGGAACTGGCGCGGCTGCACGCCGTGCTGCAGGCGCTGAACCCGCGCGCCGACATCGTCGAAGCCAGCTTCGGCAAGGTCCCGCCCGAGCGCGTGCAAGGCACCGGCCGCTTCGACTTTGAAGCCGCCGCGGACGCACCGGGCTGGCTTGCCGCGCTGCGCGGCGAGGTCCCGGCAGCCGACGCCAGCGGCGTTTCCACGATGGTCTACCGCCGCCGCCGCCCGTTCCACCCGCAACGCTTCGCCGACCTGATCCATACCGAATGGCTGCGCGAGCACGGCAGCGTGCTGCGCTCCAGGGGCCTGTTCTGGCTGGCCAGCCGCATGGACACCGCGGGCGACTGGAACCAGTCCGGCGGCGTCTGCCGCCATGGCGGCGCCGGCGCCTGGTGGGCTGCGCTGGATCCGGCCGAATGGCCGGCCGACACCGCCGAACGCGCCGAAGTAGAAGCCGACATGCAGCTCGACGGCGCCCCGGCAGCCTTCGGCGACCGTCGCCAGGAACTGGTGCTGACCGGCCTGGACCTGGACCATGCGGCGCTGCAGGCCCGGCTCGACGCCTGCCTGCTGACCGATGCCGAGATGGCCGCGGGCGCACAAGCCTGGGCGGCCTACCCGGATCCCTTCCCCGGCTGGGTCGACGACTTCGACGACGACCACGATCATGCCCATGGCCACGACCATGGCGACAACGATTGCGGCTGCGGCGATCCCGACCACCACCACGGCAACCACGCCGGCCATCCGCATGCGCACTGACTGGTTCGCCCGCCTGCGCACGCACGGCCCGGGCCTCTGGTCCGCGCTGTGGCTGGCGCTATGCCTGCTGCTGGCGCAGCACGCCGGGCTGACCCACCGCATCGTGCACGGCGGCCCGCTCGCGCCGTCGGCCTCCGTGACAACGGCCGACGCCGCCTCGGCCGACGACCCCGAGCCGCACCCGCTGGCGCAGAAATTCAGCGGCCACTCATGCGTGCTGTTCGATGGCGCCACGGTTGCCGACACCCTGTGCGGCAAGCTGCCGCTGCCGCAGCTTGCCTTTGGCAAACCGGTCAAGCCGGCCAACCTGGCCTGGCGCTGGCCCGACCTGCCCGCTACCCACCCCTTCCAATCGCGCGCGCCGCCGGCGCCGGCCATCGCCCTCGCCTGATCCGGGACGCGGCCCTCGCCGCGCACCCGGCCTGACCAATTCCGAGCTGAACGCCTGCCCATTCCGGCTGCGCGGCCACGCCCATCGCGGGCGGCCGGCGCCGTGCCGGGCAGCTGCCGTGCCAGCCGGGCCGATTGCCATTGCCTCGCTCCGCGCGCCATGTCAAAGAATCGTTACACCGTACCAACCAGCGCACCGCGCCTGACCCCGCTGGCGGCCCTTGCCGCTTCCCTCACCGCCACCATGGCCACCGCCTTCGTGGCGCCCGCCGCGCTGGCACAGGCCGCCGCGGCACCTGCCGCCGATAGCGCACCCGCAACGGCCACTGCCACCGCGCCAGCCGGCGCCACGCTGCGCGAAGTCGTCGTCACCGCCAACCCGCTCGGCAGCGACCTCAACGACATGGTGGCGCCGGTCTCGACGCTCGGCGGCGACGCCCTGGCCGTGCGCCAGGGCAGCACGCTGGGCGACACGCTCGACAAGCTGCCCGGGGTCTCGTCCAGCTACTTCGGCCCCAATGCCAGCCGGCCGGTGATCCGCGGCCTGGACGGCGACCGCATCAAGGTGCTGCAGAACGGCGGCACCACGGTCGACGCCTCCACGCTGTCCTACGACCACGCAGTGCCGGTGGACCCGCTCGTGGCCGAGCGCATCGAGGTCGTGCGCGGCCCGGCGGCGCTGATGTACGGCGGCAACGCCATCGGCGGCGTGGTCAACGTGATCGACAACCGGATTCCGAAGGAGCCGATCGAAGGCATCGGCGGCGCGGTCGATGCCAGCGCCACCGCGGGCGGCGACCAGGCGCGCAACGCCAGCGCGCTGATCGAGGCCGGCAACGGCAAGTTCGCCGTCCACGCCGACGCCTTCGCGCGCAAGACCAGCGACCTGCGCATCCCCGGCTACGCCCGCAGCCACCGCCTGCGCACCGCCGATCCGCTGCCCGAAGGCGAGACCGAAGCCTATGGCCGCCTGCCCAACACCAGCGCGCAGCAGGAAGGCGGCGCGATGGGCGGCTCCTACACCTGGGCCGATGGCTTCGTCGGCGCCAACTACAGCGCCTACCGCAATGAGTACGGCACGCCCGCCGAGGACGACGTGCGGCTGAAGATGCGGCAGGACCGCTTTGCGCTGGAAGGCGAGGCGCGCAACCTGGCCGGCAACACCGCCGGCTGGCTCGAATCGGTCAAGGGCAAGTTCAGCTATACCGACTACGAGCACAAGGAAATCGAGGGCGGCGAGACCGGCACGATCTTCAAGAACCGGGGCTGGGATGCGCGCCTGGAGGCCAGGCACGCGAAGATCGGCAACATGACGGGCGTGATCGGCACGCAGTTCGGCCATACCGACTTCTCGGCACTGGGCGAAGAGGCATTCGTGCCGAGCACCAATACGGATAACGCGGCGCTGTTCGTGTTCGAGGAACTGCCGCTGACCGCTTCCGGCGACCTCAAGCTGAACCTGGGCGGGCGCCTGGACCACAGCAGCATCAAGGCCAGCGCCAACGGCAACGACCGCTTTACCGATGCCAACCGCAGCTTCAACGCCACCAGCGCCTCGGCCGGCCTGCTCTACAAGGTCAACCCGCTGTGGTCGCTGACCAGCAACCTGTCGTACACCGAGCGCGCGCCAACCTTCTACGAGCTGTATGCCAACGGCCCCCACGTGGCCACCGGCGCCTGGGAGCTGGGCGACCCCAATGCCAACAAGGAACGGGCCACGTCGATCGACCTGGGCGTGCGCTTCAAGTCCGGCGCGCACAGCGCCAGCGTGTCGGGCTACTACAGCCGCTTTGCCAACTACCTGGCGCTGAACGCCACCGGCCGCACGCGTGACGAAGCAGGCGACGTGGTCGCCGCCGGCAGCCCGGATGCGCTGCCGGAGTTCCAGTACCTGGGTGTGCCGGCCACGCTGTACGGCTTCGAGGTCGAAGGCAAGACGCGCTTGCTGCAGAAAATGCTGACCACCAGCGACACGCTGGACTTCGAGGCGCGCGCCGACTACGTGCGCGGCGAGAACCGCGATACCGGCGAACCGCTGCCGCGCCTGGCACCGCTGCGCCTGGGTGGCGCGCTGGTGTATGGCGCGGGCCCGTGGGGCGCGCGCGTGGATGTGACCTACGCCGCCAAGCAGACCCGCGTGCCAACCAACGACACGCCGACCGATGCCTATACGCTGCTGAGCCTGGCGCTGACCTACAAGTTCAAGGTGTCGGGCACGCAGACGCTGGTGTACCTGCGCGGCGACAACCTGACCAACCAGGATGCGCGCAACTCGGCGTCGATCCTGCGTGATATCGCGCCGCTGGCCGGGCGCAGTGTGAAAGTGGGGTTCAGGACGTCGTTCTGAGGATGCAGGCAGGCGTGGTGAATCAATCCCGGTTCACCACCCACTCCCCCTCCACCGCCAGCGCCTTCACTCCCGCCAGCGCGCGCACCGTCTGCGCGCAGATCTCGGCCATCGCCAGCCCCGGCATGAAGCGCTGGCGGATGCGCACCATCAGCGGCGCGGCTTCCATCCATGCCACCAGCGCGTCCTGGGCCATGCGCTGCTGCTCCAGCAGCTTGAACTTGACCAGCACCTTGACCGCATGGCTGGCATTGCGCGCCGGGTCGGCGCTCAGGTAGGCCAGGCGCCCCCGGGCGCGTTCGACCGCCGCCGCCACATCGGTGAACATGCGGCCGTGGCCAGGGATCACCAGCCGCGCGTCCAGTTGCGCGATCCGTTCCAGCACCGCCGCCTGCTCGGCGAAGCCGCTCTCGCCATCCAGCTCGGGGAAGATCACGCCGAAGCCGTTCTCCCACAGCGCATCGCCGGAAACCAGGATGTGCTCGGCCGGCGCGAACAGCATCACCGCATGCGGGTCATGGCCGGGCGCGGCCACGACTTGCCAGTCGATGCCGCCCAGGCGCAGCGTGTCGCCGTCGTCCAGCACGCTGTCGAAGGTGAAGCGGTCGCACTGCTGGCCGGTAGCGTTATAGCTGAGCGCTTCCGTATCCCACGCGGCAACGGCTGCGGCCTCGGCCGCGGGGATCGCGGTGCGCGGCTGCCAGCGGCCCTGCAGCGCGGCATTGCCGCCGCAGTGGTCGGAGTGGAGATGGGTATTGATCACGCGTGCGAGCGGCCGGCCCTGCAAGGCGGCCGCCACCAGCGCCACCGTCTGCGGCGCGTGGGTGACGTAGCCGGTATCGACCAGCACCGTATCGTCGCCCTCAACGAACAGGATGTTGTTTGCCGACAGCCAGCCACGCTCGAACACGCGCATGGTGGCCGGCAACTGCGGGACCGGGCGTTCGCTCAAGGGGATGTCTCCTCGCCTGCCAGCCATGTGGCGCGCTGCGGCAGTTGCGCCCAGATGCGGCGCTTGTCTTCGTCGCCGGCGGACGACCAGCCGGCAATCTCGTCGATGGTGCGCAGGCAGCCCGCGCAGTAGCCGGTGGCCGGATCCATGCGGCAGACGTTGCGGCATGGCGACGGCACCGGCGAGGCGCGCTGCGCGGCGTCGGCTTGCGCGGCCAGCAAGGCAGGCGTGAGGGCCATGGCGTTGCGCTCGGTCGCCACTCAGCCCGCCGCGCGCGCGGCCTTGGCCGCCACTTTCTGGTTGAAGCGGCCGGCGTCGATAAGGTGGCGCTCATGCACGCCCTCGGAGATCTTGTCCTCGCCGTCCCAGGCGCTCAGCTGGAAGCGCAGGCGGCGCCCGTCCACCTCGACCAGTTCGCCCTTGACCATCACCGTCATGCCCGGCGGCGTCGGCGCCAGGTGCGAGAAGCTGACCAGTGTGCCGAGCGACTGCTCGCGCGGCCAGTCCAGGTGCTCGCGCAGCATCTGCAGGCAGGCGCATTCCATGATCCCGACCATATAGCCGGTTGCCAGCACGTCGGGCATCTCGGGGCACCCCGGGATATCGTCGTACAGGCGCGGCACGGTGGCCTTGGGCGGCACCGTGTATTGCCAGCTGAAGGTCAGGCCGGGGCGCAGGTCGGGACTCATGCCACCGAGCCTGCCGCGACGTCGGCCACTTCAGCGCCCGTCATCTGCTGCAACTGCTGCGGCGTCAGGTTGAATACCGCATGGGGATGCCCCGCCGCGGCCCACAAGCTGTCATAGCGGAACAGGTCCTGGTCCAGCAGCATCACCGGCGCCACCGCATGGCCGATCGGGCAAACGCCGCCGATGGCATAGCCGGTCTTCTCGCGCACGAAGCGCGCGTCGGCCTTGCCCAGCGCGCCCACGCGCGCGGCCACCTTGGCCTCGTCGACGCGGTTGCTGCCGCTGGCAATCACCAGCACCGGCGCATCGTCGGCCACGCGCCGGAAGATGATGGACTTGGCGATCTCCGCCACGCTGCAGCCCAGCCCCGCCGCGGCCTCGGCCGAGGTCTTGCCGGTGGCCGGCAGCATCACCACGGGCCGGTCATGGCCAAGCCCGGCCAGCAGGTCGGCCACGCGCTGCGCGGACTCGGGCAGCGCTTCGTCATTCACCGTCATGCGTACTTCTCCTTGTCCTGTGGCCCGCGCCTGATCCGCACTTACGCGCAGGCGGGCGCCGCATCGCTGGCGGCGGCCCACTTGGTCAGCAAGGCACGGCCCACGCGCGAGCTGTTGGTGCGGCCGATTGCCTGCGAGATATAGTCGCCGGTTCGCACCACCGCTTCCAGGTCGATGCCGGTGTGGATGCCCATGCCGTGCAGCATGTACAGCACGTCCTCGGTCGCCACGTTGCCGGTCGCGCCCTTGGCGTACGGGCATCCGCCCAGCCCCGCCACCGACGCATGGAAGATCGAGATGCCCACTTCCAGGCTGGCCAGGATATTGGACAGCGCCTGCCCGTAGGTATCGTGGAAATGGCCCGACAGGCGGTCCAGCGCAAACTCCGCCGCCGCGGCGCGCATCACTTCCTGCACGCGCACGGGGGTGCCCACGCCGATGGTGTCGGCAATGTCGATCTCGTCGCAGCCCAGTTCGCGCATGCGCCGCACCACGTCGACCACCGCATGCACCGGCACCTCGCCCTGGTACGGGCAGCCCAGCGCGCACGAGATGCTGCCGCGCAGGCGCACGCCCTTCTCCTTGGCTGCGGCGGCCACCGGCGCAAAGCGCGCGATCGACTCGGCGATCGAGCAGTTGATGTTCTTCTGCGAGAACGCCTCGCTGGCGGCGCCGAAGATCACGACCTCGTCGGCACCGGCCTCGATCGCGCCTTCAAACCCCTTCATGTTCGGCGTCAGCGCCGAATACAGCGTGCCGGGCCGGCGCTGGATGCGCGCCATCACGTCGGCACCGTCGGCCATCTGCGGCACCCACTTGGGCGACACGAACGACGCGGCCTCGATATTGACGAAGCCGGCATCGGTCAGCTGGTTGATCAGCGCGACCTTGACCTCGGTCGGCACCATCGCCTTCTCGTTCTGCAGGCCGTCGCGCGGGCCGACTTCAACGATCTTCACATAGTTCGGCATGGTCATGGCTGTCTCCTGTCTCTAATTCGTCTTGGTCGGGCTCAGTAGCCCCGCTGCACGTCGACCACGCCCGCGATCGGCTGGCCCGCGCGCAGCGCGCGGATCTTGCCGGCGATCTGCGCGATGCTGTCTTCGCGCAGCGTCAGCGCAGAGATATGCGGCGTGAGGGTGATGCGCGGCTCCTGCCAGAACGGGTGTTCGGCAGGCAGCGGCTCGGTTCGGAACACGTCGAGCGTGGCACCCGCAACCTGCCCCGACTGCACCGCGGCAAGCAGGTCTTCCTCGACCAGGTGCTGCCCGCGCGCGACGTTGATCACATACGCGCCCTGCGCCAGCCGCGCGAACAGCCCGGCGTTGAGGATGTTCCCGGTCTGCGGCGTCAGCGGCAGCACATTGACCAGCACGCGCAGGCCATCCAGGAACGGTGCCTGCCCGGCATCGCCATAGAAGCCGCTCACGCCTTCGATGGCGCGCGCGGTGCGGCTCCAGCCGCGCACCGGGAAGCCGAAGCCCGCCAGCGTGCGCGCGATATGCGTGCCGAGCGTGCCCACCCCCATCACGCCGATGGTGAAGTCCGCGCGGCGATGCGGCTTCAGGAACTTCCAGTTGCCGGCGCGCTGCTGGGCCTCGTAGGCGTCCATCTTGCGGAAATAGCGCAGTACGGCGTGGGTGACGTACTCGGCCATCTGCGCGGCCATGCCGGCATCGTCGAGCCGCACGATCGGCACGCCCGCGGGCAAGGCGTCAGGGGCTTCATCGCGCAGGCGCAGGATGCCGTCGACGCCGGCGCCCAGGTTGAACACCGCCTTCAGCTCGGTACGGCCACGCAGCATCTCCACCGGCGGGCGCCAGACCACGGCGTAGTCGGCCGGTTCGCCACGGCTGTCCTCCCACGTCACGCATTGCGCTTCGGGCAGTGCCTCGGCGAAGCCTGCGATCCAGGGGTCGTAGCGGCCATCGGGGACGTACAACTGCAACTTCATTTTGTCTCCAGGGGGATTCTGGTGGGGTTAAAGGCGTATTTTGGCAGAGGAACGGTGATGGGGTTGGTTGGGGCAACGGTGGCCGCGCCCCTGCCACCCCTGTCGCGCATCAAGCCCCTGACTTCCCCTCGAACGCCAGAAGCTGCGCCCCCTCCACAACCTGCTCCCCCACGCCGTAAAGCACCTCACTCACCACCCCATCCACCGGTGCGCTGATGGTGTGCTCCATCTTCATGGCCTCCATCACCAGCAACGGCGTGCCGCGCGTGACGGTGCTGCCAGCCTCGACCATCACGGCAATGACCTTCCCGGGCATCGGCGCGGTGAGCTTGCCGCCTTCGCTTTCGGTCTCGCCGGCATGGGCCAGTGGATCGAGCCAGGTCAGGCTCACATGCCGCCCGGCATAGAAGACGTGGAAGGTCTCGCCATCGGCATGCACCTGCCCGTGCGCGCGCCGGGTGCCGAGGTTGATGCGGATATCGTCGGCCTGGCAGGTGCAGGCAAAGGGCGCCGCCTGGTCCGCATAGATCAGCGTGCTGCCGCGCTCATTGGTGCTCAGCGTCACCTCCAGCACCTGCTCGCCATAGCCGAAGCGCAGCGTGCGCGACACGCCGCCGTTCAGCCGCCACGCGCCGCCATGGGTCCACGGCGAATGCTGGTCGGCGGCGTCGATGCGGCGCTCGCGGGCCTCGCGGTCGAACAGCGCCGCCACCGCCAGCGCGATGACTTCCAGGCCGACCGGCGCCGGCGGCGGGAACAAGACCTTCTCGTTGCGCTCGATCAGCCCGGTGTCGAGATCGGCGGTGCGGAACGCCTGGGACGACACCAGCCGCTGCAGGAAAGCCACGTTGGTCGACAACCCTACCACGTGGTAGGCCGCCAGCGCCTGGCGCATGCGCGCCAGCGCCTCGTCGCGGTCCTTGCCCCAGACGATCAGCTTGGCGATCATCGGGTCGTAGAACGGGCTGATGGTGTCGCCCTCGCGCACGCCGGCATCGATGCGGATACCCGCCGGGCCGTGTGCATCCTCACCGCGCATGAACTGCACCGCCGGCGGCGTGCGCAGGAAGCGCAACGTGCCGGTGGACGGCAGGAACTGCTTGTCGGGATTCTCGGCGTAGATGCGCGCTTCCAGCGCATGGCCGTCGATGCGCAGCTGGTCCTGCGTGAGCGGCAGCGCTTCACCGGCGGCGACGCGCAGCTGCCATTCGACCA
>NZ_JFJW01000075.1:0-26822 GCF_000611125.1 Cupriavidus sp. SK-4 | reverse complement strand
TCGTTTGCGCGAAGAGTACTTCAGCAGCCTGCTAGGCTTGATGCGGCGGGTCAATCTTCAAATATTCATCTCATTCGCAAAGGGGATCGCTATACCAAACGCGGAAGTGCAATGCAAAAAAAATCACTCAAAAGATACGTATCAAAGAAGCGGAGACCAAGGGTGAAGAACAAATGTAATGCATTGATATTCGGCGCTATTGTTTCGATGCCATGTGCCGCGCAGGCCGATGTGTTGCTTTACGGATTAATCGATACAACCCTGAGATTCTCAACGCACGAGAATACTGCAGGGGATAGCAAGTGGCAGATGACGGACGGCGCCGTCAGTGGCAGCCGCTGGGGATTGCGCGGTACAGAAGACCTTGGCGGAGGCCTGAAGGCCTGGTACGTCCTTGAGTCCGGATTTGCCCCGGACAGTGGGGTCAGCTTGCAAGGTGGACGCCTGTTCGGCCGCACCGCGGTAATTGGCGTAGACGGAGGCTTTGGCAAGATAGCACTTGGCAGACAGTACTCTCTGGCTCACGAGATTATTGCCTCATACGACGCAACGGCAATATCCAATAATGCCATTGCCGGTTATCAGGGAGGCAGTTACACGGGTCTGCGCTACGACAATACGATCAAGTACATCAAGTCCTTCGGTGGACTGCAGCTGGCCGCCGCCTATACCTTCGGCGAGGTGGCCGGCAACTTCTCAGGCAACAATGCTGTGGCGGGTTCTGTTGTTTACAGCGCCGGACCTTTTGAAGCCGGGGCTGTCTATCAAGTTACCCACGACGTCTCCACGGCCTTCTTCGGTTTGCCGGCGAGCCAGGCGAGCAAACAAACGGTCTGGGCATTGGGCGGCACATACAAGATGGGTAGAACGCAGTACTACCTCGGATATACAAACAGCCGTCTCGATGTCGCTGACTATCGAAACAACGTCGTCTATGTGGGTGCAAAGGCGAACCTTACCAGTGCCCTCGTTCTTAGTGGTCAGTTCTATTACGACTGGCTATTGCACGCTGACCGGGGAGGCAAGCGCCTGACCGCTGCTGCCATGCTGGATTACAACTTCAGCAAGCGTACCGATGTTTATCTTGAGGTTGACTACACGAACTTGCGTGGAGAGTGGATAGCCCTGAGCAGCGCGCCAACGTTTGCCAATTCCGGAAATACTTATGGGCATGGCAGCAGGCTGGGCTTGATGGTCGGGCTCCGGCACAAGTTTTGATCTGCTAATCGAGCAAAAAACAGGAGACAAAATTGAAAAAGAAAAGTATCTTACAACTCGTTGTCCTTTTTACGTTTGCGTTCATGCTGGTGCGTGCAACCAGTGCGCAAACGTATCCGTCTCGCCCGATCAAAATAGTCGTTGGATATGGCGCTGGCGGGCCGGCCGATACCATCGCCCGGGTATACGCCGAAAAACTGCAGGCGGTCCTGCATTCACCGGTCATCGTTGAGAATAAGCCAGGTGCTTATGAGCAGGTGGCAGCCAATACTGTACGTTCTGCGATCCCGGACGGGTACACCCTGTGGCTGGGCACCGCCGGCGCCCTGACGATGGGACCTGGTGTACGTCCGAACATCCCGTACGACATCCTGAAAGATTTCACACATATCGCGAGAATTGCCGAGGTTGAGGCCATTCTGGCGGTGAAGAACGGGCTACCCGTCAATTCGTTGGCTGAATTTATCAGCTATGCCAAGGCTAATCCAAACAAACTGTTCTTCGCGACCGCCGGAGTTGGCGCTGGTAACCATTTGCTGACCGAGTACATCATGAATGTGACGGGAATCAAGCTGACCCATGTCCCCTATAAGAGCGATGCGGATGTGGCCAACGAGCTCACCGCCGGCAATGTCGACTTTGGGATCCCTGTTGCTGCGCAAGCAGTACCGTTTATCGCTGCCCATAAGTTCAAGCCTATCGCTGTGACCGGCCGCCAACGCCTCAAGTCGCTTCCGAATGTGCCGACCACCGGCGAAAGTGTTGAGGTTTTGAAATCCGTTGGCATTTATTCAATTTATGGTTTGCTCGCCCCGGCGGGGCTGCCTGCCGCCGTCACGCAGAAGCTCAGCGATGCCTTCAATAAGGTGGCACAGATGCCGGAGGTCGTGCAGCGCCTTGATAGTGTCAGCGTGAGAGCAACCACTTCCACGCCAATTGAATTCCGCACTTATCTGGAAACGGAAGGGGCCAAGTGGAGAACGGTCGGGAAATCCCTGAACATCAACTTCAATTGAGTTCATTGCGTCGCTGAAGTCATGTCAAATTGATCGTATAGGAGTCATCGAAAATGAAACGCCTGGACGGAAAAACTATCATCGTCACCGGAGCCAGTAGTGGCATTGGCGAAGCCTGCGTGCGCCGCCTGCTGGAAGACGGAGCATCCATCGCTGCAGCCGACCTGAGCAAGGAAAAGCTTGACGAGTTGGTTGGAACCCATGCTGGGAACGACAAGATCTACGCCAGCGTCGTCGATGTTTCAAGCCGAGAACAAGTAGCAGGCTTGGTGAAAGGCACCGTTGAACGGTTCGGCCGGATCGACGGGCTCGTGAACTGTGCTGGTACACGTGGGGTCGGTAACGTGCTGGATTTCGATCCAGAGGTGTGGCAGCGCGTTCTCTCGGTGAATCTGGATGGCACTTTCAATATGTGCCAGCACGTAGCGCGTGCCATGAGGGACGGCAAAAATGGAGGGGCCATTGTAAACATTTCGTCTGGCGCCGGAATTATGGGCGTTCCCAACCGGCTCGGCTACGTCGCATCCAAATTTGGTGTTTCTGGCATTACGCGGTCAATGGCCGTAGAGCTGGGGCCATTCGGAATCCGCGTCAATGCGGTGGCACCGGGAATGATTCGCACACCGATGACTGAGGTCATGTTCGAGGACCCGGACAATGCCAGGCGGATTCGCGCCGCCCATCCGATCGGTCGTGAAGGAAAGCCGGAGGAGATTGCGGCCGCGATTGCGTTCCTGCTATCGGACGACGCCAGCTTCATCACCGGTGCAGTCATCCCGGTGGATGGAGGCTCGACCGCATGCATTCCGTCGCATTAATCATCCATCTCGGGAGTCAATTCAATGGAAGCCGCGGTTCGTAATCAAGACGCTGACAAGACTTTGCGCCGCTATGAGCATCTCTATATCGGCGGGGAATGGGTCTCGCCACTTGACGGAGGCTCTATAGAGAGCATCGATCCGGCAACGGGTCGTCCATGGGCCGTCGTGCCCATGGCAGGGGTCAACGATATCGATCGTGCTGTAGCAGCGGCCAAGGACGCCTTTAGAGGACCATGGAGGCGCATGCCCGGCCATGAGCGCGCCGCGCTGTTGCGCCGCTTTGCCGATCTGTTTCGGGATGCCACCCCGGAGCTTGCCATTCTGGAGGCGCGTGACTGTGGCGGTGTTATTCGGGATTTGCGGGCAAGCATTTCCGCGCAGGCGCAGTATTACCAGTGGTTCGCGTCGCTCGCCGACAAGGCGCAAGGACGTACGATACCGATTGACGACAGCATGCACGCCTTCACGACGCTTGAGCCGATTGGTGTGGTTGGCGCCATTACGCCCTGGAACGTGCCGCTGTTCACCACGTGCGTGAAGATCGGCCCGGCACTCGCCGCCGGATGCACGGTGGTGTTGAAACCGTCCGAGCATACGTCCGTCACAGCGCTGGAACTGGCACGTCTGGCCCACGAGGCAGGATTTCCGCCTGGGGTATTCAACGTGGTCCCGGGGTTCGGGCACAATGCCGGCGCGCATCTGGTCCAGCATCCGGACGTCAGCAGGATCACATTTACCGGTGAGGGCGGCACTGCCAAGAAGATGCTATACGGTGGTATCGAGACGCTTAAGCGTTTCAGTTTTGAACTGGGGGGTAAGGCTCCGCATATCATATTTGCGGATGCCGACATCGAACAGGCCCTCAATGCTGCGACCGCGATGGCCTGGCGCAACTGCGGCCAGAGCTGTGCATTGGGATCCAGAGTTCTGGTTGAGCGGCCGATCTATGACCGGATCGTAGAGATGTTTCAGGCTCGGGCCAGGACGGTACGGGTCGGCATGCCGCTCGACGAGATGACGAGAATGGGGCCGCAGGCGAATGAAGCCCAGCTGAGGAAGACACTGTCATATGTCGAAATCGGCAAAGGCGAGGGCGCTGCCCTGGTGACTGGTGGTCGCCGCATTGAAACCCCCGAGCTGGCGAACGGTTACTTTGTTGAGCCGACGGTTTTCGCCGGCGTCAATAACCAGATGCGGATCGCCCGTGAGGAGATCTTCGGTCCGGTTGCATCGCTGATTCCCTTCGAAGGCGAAGAAGAGGCGATCTCGATTGCCAATGACACGCCATTTGGACTGACAGCCGGTCTATGGACTCGGGACGTCGGCAGAGCGCTGCGCGTGTCTCAACGCATTGAGGCAGGAATGGTGTGGGTCAACACCTACAATGCCACGCGTTGGTCAGCGCCGTATGGAGGATTCAAGGCAAGCGGATGGGATCGGGAAATGGGCATCGACGCGTTGGCTCCGTTTCTTGACACCCGGACCACCATGGTCAGTACCACGGGCCAGTTTCCCAATCTCTACGCGTCCTAGAGCGGAGGGAGGCCCACCGGAACCCGGAAAACAATCGCGGCAACTGGCGGGCTTCCGCTAGTTGCCGCGTACGCCGGTCGCTACATTGCGACCGTTGGCAGCTCCGGCACGGCGCCGCAAAGCGCCGTGCTCACCGGGCCTTACGCCACCTTGCGCACCGGCAGGCTGCGCACACGCTAGTGTCCTGCGGTAGAACAAAGCAATTCTGTCACTCCGGAATCTGCCGCCTGAAAGCCGCCCCGTATATAGAGGTCCGGCAGGTGAATTGAAAGCAGTTACGCCAATGGCGGGAATCTGGCCACCAACGCCGGCGGGACCCAGGTGCTAGGCTATGGCAATGCACGTGATGTGCCTTGGGCTCGAAGCAGTGACAGCTGATGGTCAGATCCGGAATGGCCTGCACAAGGACAGTTCGCGGCGCTCAAAACGAGTTGGCCCAGCGACGGCTGCCCGCCACACTGACAGCCCTCGGGTTGCTGGATGGTAAGCGCGCGGGGATCCCATCTTGACGACAGCGAAGCGACTCGGTCAGGACGGCGTGAATCGCCAGTGATGAGGCGGAAGTTTTTCGACGTGACATGCGGGCTGCGTTGTCAGCCGCGCGAGAACGTCCTGGTGATAGGCCTAGGGAGGGATCCTGAGCGTTTAGCCTGGCCGACTACAGCATCGCTCTATCGTCACGATGGACATGACGAGTAACGCACGTTTAGACCAGTCAATCACGGTGACGATCCAGCTGGCTAGGCGCATTCGCTCAGCCGCCGAGCGGCCAGAGAATGCTACAGACAGTGGCTGGTAATGGCGCTGTAGATCGGTTCATCAACCTCAAGCCAGCCTCGAGCTTTCCCTTCGCGGACTTTCCGCGCGGCTGCTATGCCTGGAACCCTGACAGGTGCTCCGTCCGGTACGGGCCTGGAACTCTCCACCTGTTCCTGCAAGCTCTGGATGTTCTTCTTGAAGTCCTGCAGCGGCATGAGCAACTCGGGATCAAGCGCCAGGAAGAAGTACCCCCAGCGTCCCCCGCCGTCACGGACGATGGGGTCGCTGCCGCCCAGAATACCCAGTGCCTGGACGATCATGGACAGCGCCGACCCGCGCGCGCCTCCCCAGGGCAGGATGGCACCGCGGAGGGCGGCCGCAGGATCGCAGGTCGGCAGGCCCGTCGTATCGACAGCACGTCCCTCCGGCAGAGCCTGGCCAATCTGCTGGTGGTAGAGTAAGTCTCCCCACATCACTGAAGCGGACGAGAAATCGATCACCAAGGGTGTGGGGATGGCTGGGAAGGCAAACGCGAGAGGATTGGTTCCGAGCAGCCGGTCGATACCTCCGAACGGCGCCACGCGAGCAGTCGAGTTGCCCGCGTGCATCCCGATCAGGTCGGCATCGGCGGCGCGCTCGACATAGTACCGAAGCATCCCGGAAAACCAGCTATTACTGACGCCCACGACCCCGATGCCGCTGCGCTTTGCCAGGGCGATCGCCTTGTCCATGGCAAGCACGGACGTCACATAGCCATTGACGTTCGCCCCATCGATCAGAGCGGAAATGGCAGTCTCTCGCAGGATGGTGATCGTCCCGCCTGGACCGCGCTCTTTCAGCATGTCCGCGATCGGTTGCAGTCGGGACAAACCTGCAAAGTCGTGGCCGGCCAAGGTCGCGTAGATCAAATGGTCGGCAACCATGCCGGCATGGTCCGCAGGCATCCCATGATGCGTGAGGTAGGAAACGGCGACTTCTTTCGCCTCGGCGAGGGAGAGCATCTTTTTCATAGACATGGCGTTCACTAATGTTGGATTCCAGACAAACCAGTCTAGGAGCGCCAGCTACCGCCGCCATCCGTGAGGGCGGCAAGGTCCTTTGCGCGGAACCCCATTGACAGGGTGACCTACCGCATGCCCTGCCGCTCAAGCTCACGAGCCGCCGGAAGTTTCGCTGCGACATGCGCTTGCCATCTGGTGCAAAGCACCTTGCCGCAGGCGCAGATTGCCCCCAGTTGAGTTAAACCTAGACTTCCGCGTAACGGGCTGACGTACATTAAACAAGCGAGACATAGGCATAAAGGGAGACATTTTTCATGGATAAGAGCAAAAGACGCTTCATCAATCTTCTTGGGGCGTTGCCCTTGGTGGGAGCGGGGACGATATTTGCTGACCAGTTTCCGTCCAAGCCGATCAGGATCATCGTTCCAGCATCGGCCGGAACTTCCATCGATGCCATTACGAGGTTTTTTGCCGAGCCCCTTTCCAAGCGGCTGAATACTCCCGTAGTCGTCGAAAATCGCCCGGGCGCTGGCGGATTGCTCGGCTACCAAGCCGCCGCGCGCGCTCCAGCGGACGGCTATACGCTGATCCTCACGGGAATTCCCCTCTATCTTCTTCCCCTGTTCTCGGATGTCACGCCGCCGCCATTGGACCCAGTTAAGGATTTCGCGCCTGTGGCGCGCGTCGCGCGTGTGCCGTTCGCGATCGTGGTACCCACAGATTCTCTGTACCAGAATCTGTCCGATTTGATCGCGGCGATGCAGAAAAGTCCCAATACCCTGACTTATTCGTCCCAAGGGGTAGGGAGCAGCGCGCATCTCTGCTCTGTGATCCTGAATGACATGACCCGGACCAAGGCCCAGCACATCGGTTACAAGGAAACCACAATGGCCGTCACGGATGTGGTCGGAGGAAGAATTTCCTTCAGTTGCCAGACATCCACGGGCGTATTGCCATTGATCCAGTCGGGCAAGCTGCGGGCTTTGGCAGTTACCGGATCAAAACGGTGGGATGCAATGCCGAACACGCCTTCGGTCAGCGAGGCGGGCGTTTCGGGATTCGAAGTTTCCTCGCAGCTCGATTTCATGGCGCCGAGCGGAACGCCTCAGCCGATCCTTCGTGTGCTGTCCCAGCAGATCGCAAAAATAGCGCAAACGCCGGAGTTCAAACAATTCTGCGAGAAGCAGATATTGACGCAGGAAACCGTTGAGGCTGGTGCCCTCGGCGCTGAAATAACGCGCGAGGTCGTCCGCTGGAAGAAGATAGCCCGCTTGGCTCGGACGAATTAAAGGCGAGTAGCTTTGCTTCGGACCTTGGCGCGCCCTGGTGCAGCACCTCAAGCTCGCGGCTGACTGACGACGCCGGCGAGGTGCAGCCGTTCTTGCCCGTGTGCTCATCCTATGGGGCTGGGGCGTGCTTGCCGTCGAAGAGCTGAACAAGGAAATCCACGAAGACGCGAACCTTCAACGACATGCCTCGGCTGCTGGGATAAACGACATGCAGATCGGCATCTGTGGAGATCGGGCTCACGGTGTAGTCCTGCAGCACGCGAGCCAACGCACCCGCTTCGATCTGCGAGCGCACCATCCATTCGTGGACCATGATCATGCCCAGCCCGGACAGTGCCCCGGACAAGAGGGCCAGCACATTGCCGGTGCGTAGCTTTCCCGCGACTGGAATTTCCTCATGGACGCCGCCTCGATGAAATCGCCAGGTGTTCCCATACTGAGGCGCTGTGAAAAGAAGGCAGCTATGGCGTTCCAGCTCCCGAGGGCTAACTGGAACTCCATACCGTTTGAAATAGCTCGGTGCGCCGCACACGATGCGCTGGCTGGGAATCAGACGTCTCGCAACAATCTCGGAATTGGGTAACTGGCCCATCCATACCGCGACATCGATGTGATTCGCCACGAGGTCCTGTCGCTCATCGGTCAATGTGATATCCAGGGAGAGTTCGGGATATTTCTCAAGAAACGCGGGTAACTCAGGAATGATGACGGTCGTTCCTGTAGAAACCCGTAAGGAAACTTTCAGCATGCCCTTGACGCTTTGCTGAAACGACTGCGCTTCCGACTTTGCATTGCTGAGGTCGGAGGCCAGCTTGCATGCTCGTTCGTAGAACAGCCGGCCGGGTTCCGAGAGCGAGATTCCACGTGTATTGCGGTTGAGCAACCGCACACCCAGTTCATCCTCCAGTGACTTGATCTGCCGAGCCACCGAACTCGTGGAAGAGCTGTCGCGCGCCGCCGCCGAGAAGCTGCCGGCCTCCACGACCTTGATGAAAGTTTGAATTCGAGCGAGTTCTTCCATGTGCCAGCACAACCTTTACGAAGATTCAGAGATGCCCCGTCAACCGTCAGAGAGGATTCCCCCAACCTTAATTGCCTGGCTCCGAGGTTGCCTTTGCATCCACTGCAATGGCGCTTGCCGTTTTTTCGCGTATCGCTCGCCGGCCGCGCTCCCTATAGTCAATTTCACTCATTAGAACACTCTCTACCTACCTTGGGGCTGAAATATGGATGCAACGACTTTGGAGCGCCAGAGCGCCATGCAATCGGCAACTCCCGCCGAGCACGTCAGGAACTGGCTCCGCTCTTTCGAGAAGGCACTGGCTCACGGCTCGGGGCAGGACCTGAAGGCGCTCTTCGCGGACGAATGCCATTGGCGCGACCTCCTGGCCTTCACCTGGAACATCACGCCGCACGACAGTGTTGCAGCCATTGTCGAGCAGTTTCTCAAGACGCAGCCGCGTGTCCAGGCCAAGAGCTTCGCGCTGCCAGCTACACGCACGCCGCCCCGCTTGGTAAAGCGGCTCGGTGTCGGGGTGATCGAGGCCATCTTCGAGTTCGAGACGGCCGTGGGCCGCGCGGAGGGCGTGGTCCGCCTGCCGGAGGCACAGCCGGGCAAAGCTTGGGTCTTGATGACGTCCCTGAAGGAGTTCAAAGGCAACGAGGAGCCCATCGGCGCGAGGCGGCCCAGCGGCGCCGAGGACATGCGCATGTTCGGCGGTCCGAACTGGGCAGACCGCCGGGCGGAGGAGCGGCTGTTCCGCGATCGAGAGCCCGCCGTGCTGATCGTGGGCGCCGGCCAGGCCGGGCTCGCGGTGGCTGCGCGGCTGCGGCTGATCGGCGTCGATGCGTTGGTCGTGGATTCGCTGCCGCGCGTGGGCGACGTCTGGCGCACCCGCTATCACGCGCTCGCCTTGCACAACCAGGTGGCGCTCAACCATTTGCCCTACCTGCCGTTCCCCCCGAATTGGCCGAAGTACCTGCCGAAGGATATGCTGGGCGAATGGCTGGAAACCTACGCCAAGGCCATGGATTGCAACGTCTGGACCGAGACCAGCCTGGTGTCTGGGACCTACGACGAAGAGAACCAGCAATGGCAAGCGCGGGTCCGCCGGGCCGATGGCAGCGAGCGCGTTCTTCGCCCGCGGCACATCGTCTTCGCCAACGGCGTCGTCGGTGCTCCCCGCAAGGCCGTTGCGCCTGGCCTGGACGACTTCAAGGGCGAGGTCATTCACACGCATTCGTTCAAGAGCGGCGCGCCCTGGCGCGGGAAGCGCGCCCTGGTGCTGGGCGCGGGCACCAGCGGCCACGACATCGCCCAGGACCTCGCCAGCAGTGGCGCGGCTGTCCAGTTGATCCAGCGCGGCTCCATCACCGTCGCCAGCGTGCAGGCCGCGGGGCTCAACCACGCCATCTACTACAACGAGGGCCTGCCGCTGGAAGACACGGACCTGATCGCCGCGTCCAGCACGTACCCGCTGCTGGTGCGTGGCTACCAGATGAACGTCGCCAAGATGAAGGAGATCGACAAGGATCTGCTCGAAGGGCTCAAGGCCAAGGGTATGAAGCTCGATTTCGGGGAGGACGAAACCGGGCACCAGATGAAGCTGCGGCGGCGCTTCGGGGGCTACTACCTGAACTGCGGCGCCTCAGACATGATTATCAACGGCCAGATCGGCCTGCTGCAGTATGAGGACATCGACCGCTTCGTGGTAGACGGCGTTCTGCTGAAAGACGGCAGAGTCGTGAAGGCGGACTTGCTGGTCACGGCCACCGGCTACCATAACCAGCAGGAAGTGGTGCGGGACATTCTCGGGCCGGATATCGCTCAGAAGGTGGGCCAGATCTGGGGCATCGGTGCGGATGGGGAGCTTGCCAACATGTTCCGGCCGACCCCCCAGCCAGGCCTCTGGTTCATCGGCGGCGGCCTTGCCCATTCGCGCATCTACTCGCACTACATCGCACTGCAGATCAAAGCACGGGAAGCGGGACTGGTTCAGTGAGCATGGGAAGGGAGAACCACATGCTTGATCTGACAGGCAAGGTCGCTTTTGTCGCCGGAGCGGGTTCCGTCGGTGAAGGCTGGGGAAATGGCAAGGCCACCGCAGTGCTGATGGCGCGGCAAGGCGCGACGGTCTATGGCGTGGATAAGAATTCACAGGCGATGCAGGACACCGGCGCAGTGATGCGGCAAGAAGGACTGACGAACTGGACCGGACATGTGTGCGACCTGAGCCGCAGCGACGACGTGAAGGCAGCGGTGGAGGACTGCATGCAGCGGTACGGCCGCATCGACATCCTGGTCAACAACGTGGGGGGCAGCGCCCCTGGCGATCCGGTATCGATGAGCGAGGAGACTTGGGATGCCCAGATGGACTTGAACCTCAAGACCGCCTTCCTGGGGTGCAAGCACGTGCTCCCGGTGATGGAGCGGCAGTTCGCGGAAAGCGGCAAGGGTGGCGCGATCGTCAACGTGTCCAGCATCGGCTGCATGAGCTTTCAGGTCGAGGGGCGCGTCAGCGCGGCCTATGCGGCGTCGAAGGCTGGCATCCTCGCATTCAGCCGCTCGACCGCGATTGCCTACGTCAAGAAAGGCATCCGGGTCAACACCGTCGTTCCGGGCACCATGCACACGCCCCTCGTCGAGCACCGGCTGGTCAAGCAGCTCGGCGCGCAGGATGCACAGTCGCTCATCGCCAAGCGGCATGCCAGTGTGCCCATGGGGCGCATGGGCGACGCCTGGGACGTTGCCCATGCGGTGCTCTTCCTCGCCAGCGACGAAGCCGGCTACATCACGGCAACGCATCTGGTCGTAGACGGCGGCATGACGGCTGCGCGCCCGGGAGCATGACATGACCCGCTTCGTATCAACATCGCTCCTGCGCTACCGGACCAAGAGGCTCGCATCGGTTCTGGCCGGACTGCTCGCCGCCGTCGCATCGCTGGCGCCAATCAGCACGGCTCGTGCGCAGGGCTATCCGAGCAAGCCCATCCGAGTCGTGGTTCCCTTCCCACCGGGAGGCGCCACCGACATCATCGCCCGGGAGACCACCCAGCGGCTCGCATCGACTCATCGCTGGGCGTTCGTGGTGGAGAACCGGCCCGGCGCCGGTGGCGGCCTGGGTGTGGATGTCGTGGCCAAGGCCGCGGCGGACGGCTATACCCTGCTGATCGGACAAACGAGCAACCTGGCCATCAACCCTTCGCTGTACACAAAGCTGCCCTATGACCCACTGAAAGACTTGGTGCCCATCGCCTCTGTCGCCACGGCGCCCATGGTGGTCGTGGTGCCGGCGGCGTCGCCGTACAAGTCGCTGTCCGACCTGCTGGCAGCAGCGAAGGCCGCTCCTGATACCGTCAGATTCGCGTCGTCGGGCAATGGCTCGCTGGGCCATCTCACCGGCCAGCAGCTCCAGACCGCCGCGAAGGTTCGGCTCCAGCATATTCCCTACAAGGGCGCCAGCCAAGCCCTGATCGATGTCATCAGCGGGACCGTAGACAGCTACTTCACGTCGGTGCCTTCGGTGCGTCAGCCCATCCGCAACGGCAGGCTTCGTGCGCTGGCGGTGACCGCCAGCAGCCGCGCGGTGGATCTGCCCGAGGCGCCCACCATGACTGAAGCTGGCTTCGTAAACTTTGAGGCCAGCACATGGTTCGGGCTGCTTGCCCCTGCGGGCACGCCGGAGGCGATCATCAGGACGCTCTCATCGGCCGTGAATGACGCGCTGAAACAGCCCGAGCTGCGAGCGCGGCTTGCTCCAGAAGGGGCAACGGTCACGGGCGGTAGCCCGGACCAGTTCATGGAAACGATCAAGTCCGACATCACGCGGTGGGCCAACTTGGTCCGTGCGGCGGGCGCAAGGATCGAATAGAGGCACCATCCCACATGACAGTCCTCGGCCGCGGGCCGGCTCCAACCGTCCTGGAGGGCTGTATGAGGATCATTTTAGGAATCGCATGAGCCAACCCACCATCATTTCTTGCGCACTGACGGGCGGTGGAGACACCACCGCGATTAGCCCGCACGTGCCGGTTACCCCCGAACAAATCGCGAATGAGGCTCTGGCGGCCCGAGCCGCCGGGGCAGCCATCGTCCACATCCATGTGCGCGACCCTGAGACGGGAAAGCCCAGCCGCGACCTGCGGCTCTACCAGGAGGTCGTCGATCGGATACGCGATACCGGTAGCGATGTCCTGATCAATCTGACCACCGGCGCTGGCGGCCGGTACATACCCGACGAGGCCGACCCCAACAGGAACGCGATCGCTGGGATGGCCACGCCCGAGGAGCGCATGGAGCATGTGCTCGAACTGCGGCCGGACATCTGCAGCCTGGACATCGGGACGATGAACTTCGGCGCCCATGCCTTCCTCAACCTGCCCGCGTGCGTGGAGAAGATCGCTGCGGCCATCCGGGCAGCAGGCGTTAAGCCCGAACTCGAAATCTTCGACCTCGGGCACGCTGCGTATGCCCGGCACCTGTACGACCGCCAACTACTGGATGGGCCCCTGTGGGTTCAGTTCTGCCTGGGCGTGCCGTGGGGTGCTCCTGCCACAACCGAGTCCCTGATGGCGATGCGGCAGTTGCTGCCCGTAGGCGCTTGCTGGAGCGCATTCGGCATTTCACGGCACCAGTTTCCGATGGTAGCGCAGGCCGTGCTACTGGGCGGCCACGTGCGCGTCGGCCTGGAGGACAACCTGTACCTGACTCGGGGTCAACTGGCCCCTGGTAATGCCTCGCTTGTGGAGCGTGCGGCGCGCATCGTCAGGGAACTGGATGCCGAGGTCGCGACGCCTGCCCAGGCGCGCGAGATCCTGGGCCTGGCAAGGACGTAGGACATGCCACGACTCAACGCAGTGCCTGACGCCGACCTGAGCCCTGAGCAGGCCTCGGCATGCGCGGAAGCCCGCTCCGGTCCGCGGGGCAAGATTCCCGCGCCGATGATCGCTTGGCTCCGCAATCCCGAGCTGGCGCGGCGCGCGCAGAAGCTCGGCGAACTTCTCCGCTTCGAGACCTCGCTGGAGCCGCGTCTCACCGAACTTGCGATACTGGTGTGCGGTCGCCACTGGACCTCCCACCATGAATGGACGGCGCACAAGGCCCTGGCCCAGAAAGCAGGCCTGGCGGCGGACGTGATCGCCGATATCGCTGCCCGCCGGGTGCCCGACCTCCAGTGCGACAGACAGCGCGCCGTATACGACGTTTCGCTGGCCTTGCTGACGGACGGCAGGATCGGCGCGGAACTCTACGAAAGAGGAACGGCGCAGTTGGGAGAACAGGGCATGGTCGAACTCGTCGGCGTGCTCGGCTATTACTGCCTCGTCGCCTTGACGCTCAATGCGTTCGAGCTGGGCATCCCTGAAAATATCGCCTCTGAACTTCAGGACCCGCAGTTTCTGGCGAGCGCGCCGATCGCATGAGTCAGCCGGCCGAGCGCACCTTGTCGCAGGAGGAAGTGCTGGAGCCGAACCAGCCCATCGTCGATGCACACCATCACCTCTACGATCGGCCTGGACTGAGGTATCTCGTCGATGACCTGCTGGAGGATCTCCGCTCGGGTCATGACGTGCGAGCGACGGTCTATGTGCAGGCGCGTGCCATGCTGCGCCAGGACTGCGACGAGCGATTCAAGCCCATAGGAGAAACCGAGTTCGCCAATGGCGTGGCAGCGATGTGCGCCAGCGGCACCTACGGTCCCATCCGTGCATGCGCAGCGATCGTTGGGGCCGCGGACCTGTGCCTCGGACATGCCGTTCGGCCCGTTCTGGAGGCCCATATCGCCGCGGCGGGAGGCTCAGTCGCGAGGGGCGGGCGCTTCAGGGGGATTCGCCATGTCGCGGCGTGGGACCCGGACCCAGCCTTGCTGAACCCGGCCTATCCGACGAGCGAAGATCTGCTTGACCAAGCCGAGTTTCGGGCGGGGTTCTCACACCTTTCTCGGTTGGGCCTGAGCTTCGATGCCTGGCTGTACTTCCATCAGATACCCCGACTCACGGGGCTCGCGCGCGCGTTTCCCGATACCCGGATCGTCCTGAACCATTGCGGCGGCATCTTGGGGCGAGGGCGCTATGAGGGCAAGGGTGACGAGGTATTCCACCAATGGAGGGAGGCGCTGCACGCTCTCGCGTTGTGTCCCAATGTGATGATCAAGCTCGGTGGGTTAGGGATGCCACAGACAGGTCTTGGGCTTAGCAGGCGCGGTGGCGTGCCTCTGTCGGCCGAGTTGGCGAGGGCCTGGCGCCCCTGGATGGAAGAGTGTATCAACGCCTTCGGGACGTCGCGGTGCATGTTCGAGAGCAACTTTCCCGCCGATAGAGCCGGCCACGACTATATTGGGGGCTGGAATGCGTTCAAGCGATTGGTGATGGATGCGAGCCCGGCGGAGAAGGCGGACTTGTTTTGGCGCAGCGCATGTGCGTTCTACCGGCTCCCGGCTTTTGCGTAGGAATACTTCGGCCCCTAGGGCCGCTGGCTATCTAGGCTGGTTGCCGACGACTTCTGAAGGAAGCTCGGTTGTGGATGCGATGGTCGGGTCGTCAGCCGCCGGCATGTCCATCGCCGAGAGCAAGGCATCGCCCTCGATCGGCCCTTGCAGCAGGATCGCCTTGCCGGTCTCAAGATCAAGCAGCCGCAGCGATGGCGCTCCGGTCACGCCGCCTTTCGTGGTTTCTCCCGCCAGCGCGCGGATGGCCGCATCGGGCGCAAGCAGAAAGGATTTGACAAAACAGATTTCCAGTCCTGTATCCTAAGACTCGATTGACGATGGTGTCGTCAGAGTCGTGGCTCCGCAAATCGCCCCATCTCGCGCGTCAGCAAAAGCTCTGCTCGGTTGACGGTAAAAGCGACGGTAATGCCCATGTCGATCACAGCCAATCCCTTTAACCACGCGGGCTTGGGCGGCTTGTTGATGATGGAGTGGGAGTGAAGTGTAATTCGCTTCTAATCGAGCATACAGGGCGCCCTCGAGGCGCCTTGTCTTTTGGCTCCGCACTTCGCGTTGCCGCGGCGGGGCTGGGCGGTGGTGTCGACTCCCCCTCCGTCCCCGCTTTAGTCCCTCGGACCTGTGTTGATTGCATTGCGATACGCAAACAACGCCGGCGCACCACCGGTATGCAGGAACAACACCGGGTCAGCCGAAGCAAAACGCCCGCGCGCGACACCATCGAGCAAACCAGCCATCGCCTTCCCCGTATAGACGGGATCGAGCAACACACCTTCGGTACCTGCCAGGATGCGGATGGCCTCCAGCCCCGCCTGGTTGGGCTCACCATAGCGAGGTGCGAAGTACTCGTCCCACAGCTCGACCTTCAGCCCTGCCGGCACCTCGACATCGAGCAGCGCGGCAGTCCCTTCGATCAGCCCGGCCACCTTCGGAACTTGCGCCGCGACGCTGCGCGACACGGTAACACCGACGACCGGTGTATCCGGCATCGCGTGTGCGAGCGCCAACGCAAGCCCGCCATGGGTTCCGGCACTGCCGGACGCCAGCACGACCGCCGAGAACGCAAGACCCATCGCCTCGGCTTGCTGCGCCAGCTCCAGGCCGGCACGTACATACCCCAATGCCCCCAGCGGATTGGACCCGCCGATCGGAATGACATACGGCTTGTGCCCCTCGCCACGCAGCCGTTCCGCAAGGGCCTGCAACTGTGCGTCGGCGTTGTCGAGACTGGTAACCGACTCGGCCTGTGCGTCGAACAAATCGAGCAGCAGGCGGTTGCCGCCGTGCAGGTAGTCGCCGTCTGCCGTGCCGGTCGGGTTTTCCAGCAACGCGCTGCAGCGTAGCCCAAGACGGGCCGCCAGCGCCGCCGTCTGGCGGACATGATTCGACTGTATGGCTCCGGCCGTTACCAGCGTATCGGCGCCCTGACGCAAGGCGTCAGCCGCCAGGAACTCAAGCTTGCGCAGCTTGTTTCCGCCAAACGCAAGTGGCGTGGTGTCATCCCGCTTGATGTAGATATCACGCGCGAGCATCCCGGACAGGCGATCAAGCTTTTGCAGGGGCGTGACCGCGCCGACCAGATCGAGGCGGGAGAAAGCGGCAAGGCGATCCGAGATCTTCATGATTTCGACTTTGGGGGAGGTGGACCAGGACGGGGCGGCGGCGGGCGTTGTCAGCGGGGACGTTGATCGCCCCCGACCGCCCCCGCCTTCATGCAAGCGGGTGTGAGTCAATGCAGGATCTTTGCGAGAAACTCCTTCGCACGGGCCGATTTCGGGTCGCCGAAGAAGGCGTCCTTGCCGGTATCCTCGACGATGGCGCCGCCATCCATGAAAACTACGCGGCTGGCGACCTTCTTCGCGAACCCCATTTCATGGGTGACGCAGATCATCGTCATGCCCTCGCGCGCCAGTTCGACCATCACATCCAGCACCTCATTGATCATTTCGGGATCGAGCGCCGATGTCGGTTCGTCGAACAGCATGGCGATCGGATCCATCGACAGCGCGCGTGCAATGGCAACGCGCTGTTGCTGCCCGCCCGAAAGCTGCCCGGGGTATTTCCGCGCATGCGCTTTCAGGCCGACGCGCTCGAGCAGGCGCATGCCGTTCTCCTGTGCTTCCTCTTTGCGGCGCTTCAACACTTTGACCTGCGCCAGGGACAGGTTGTCGAGAATGGACAGATGCGGGAACAGCTCAAAATGCTGAAACACCATGCCAACCCGCGCACGCAACTGGGCGAGCTTGATCTTCGGATCGCCGACCATTACCCCGTCCACACTGATCCGGCCCTGCTGAAACGGCTCGAGGCCGTTGACCGTTTTGATCAGCGTGGATTTTCCTGATCCGGAAGGGCCGCAGATGACCACGACCTCGCCTTTTTCTACCTGGGTGCTGCACGCATCAAGCACCTTGAACTGACCGTACCACTTCGATACGCCTTCGAGCGCGATCATCGTTTTGTCTCCTGCTTGCAGATTGCTTTCTTCGAGTTTCCGACCTGTTCCATCAACGCGTCACAGGCAGTGTCAGACGCGCCTCGAGGCGACGCTGTGCCCATGACAATCCGGTGCTGAACAGCCAGTAGATCGCTGCTACCGACAGATACAAGGGAAGCGGTTGGAACGTTGATGCGATGATTTCCTGGGACGACCTGAGCAACTCAGTCACGGTGATGACTGACACCAGCGACGTATCCTTGATCAGGCTGATGAGCGTGTTGCCGAGGCTTGGCACGGCGAGCCGCAAGGCCTGCGGGCAGACGATGTAACGCAGCGTCTGCAGATGGCTCAGGCCGAGGCTGTGCGCGGCGCTCCATTGCCCTCTGCCGATACCGAGAATCGCGCCGCGCATGCTTTCCGACAGGTACGCGCCGGCATTGGCCGTGAGGGTAAGAATGCCGGCGCTGGTGGGGTCCAGGGAAATGCCGAGGTCTGGCAGGCCATAGTAGACGACGAACATCTGCACCAGCAGCGGCGTGCCGCGCATGACACTGACATAGGTGCGGGCAATGCCGCCGAGGATTGGACTGGTGCTGATACCCATGATGGCGACCACGATCCCGACCAGCAGGCCGAACACCATCGACGCCAGGGCAAATTTCACGGTGATCACCGCTCCATGCAGGAGTACCGGCGATGCATGAATAACTAGATCAAGAGATTCCATGATTCGATCCGTAGAAGTGGCCGCGTGGCCGGCCAGGCCCATGCCTGCAGCGATGGAAGGAGCCGGCCGGCGTGGCAGCGATTACTGGGCGACGGGCCTGCTGGCGTCGGTACCCAACCACTGGATGGACAGCTTGCGCAACGTGCCATCCTGCTGCAACGCGTTCAGTGCGTCGTCAATGGCTTTGGCAAACTTGGGATTGCCCTTGCGGAACGGGATGCCCATCTCAAGCTTCGTGCCGGCGAGCAGCGCGCCGGTGCGTAGCGGCATCTTGGAGTTCTTGATCAGGTACGGCAGCATCAGGCGGTCATTGAGGGCCGCATCGATGCGCCCGGCCGCCAGGTCACGCAGGTTTTCCGACGTACCCGGATAGGTCTGCACCAGGATACCCGGCACGGATTTCGCCAGTTCGGCATAGTTGCTGCCCAGCGTGACGCCGACGGATTTTCCCTTCAGCTCTTCAAGCGAATTGAACTCGCGCCTGTCATTGTTGCGCTGAAGTACCTGGACCGCGGAATAGACGTATGGCTGGGTAAAATCCAGGGCCTGGCGGCGTGCCGGCGTGATGCCCACCTGGTTGACGATGACGTCGAACTTTCCGGCTTGCAGGCCGGCAATGATGCCACTCCACTCGGTGGTGATGAACTGGACCTTGAGCCCCATCTTGTCGGCCACGGCTTTGGCTACGGCCACGTCAAAGCCGTCGAGCTGACCGTCGCCATTGCGATAGCCAAAGGGTGGGTAAGTGCCCTCCATGCCGACTTTCAGGACACCGCTGACTTTGACCGAATCCAGCAGATCTTCAGCGTGCACGGCGGGCGCCGTGACAATCAGGAGGGTCGCGATGCACGCGCTTTGCAACAGCAACTTCAGGGATTTCATGTCTTGTCTCCAATGTAGGAATAGGTATTTTTTTGAAGGGCACTGCTACTGCACGGCAAGTCTGCGGAACGCGGCTTCCAGATCGGCGATCAGATCCTCCTTGGCCTCAAGGCCCACGTGCAATCGAAATGCCTGGCCGGCATACGGCCATGCGGCTGCGGGGCGCTCCTCCCTGGGATCGAAGGGCATCACCAGACTCTCGAATCCGCCCCAGGAAAAGCCCAGGCGGAACAGCTTCAGGTCGTCGATGAAGGCACGGAACGGCTCACGCCCATATCCGGGCTTGAGTACGACGCTGAACAATCCTGAAGCCCCCGTGAAATCCCGACGCCAAAGGGCGTGGCCCGGCGCACCAGGGAGCCCGGGGTGCAACACCTGGGCCACCTCCGGGCGGCCCGCCAGCCAATCGGCAATGGCCAGTCCGCTACGCTGATGCCGCTCAAGGCGCACGGCCATCGTGCGCAAGCCCCGCTGCGCGAGATAGACGTCGTCCGGGCCCGCGTGCTGGCCAGTGGCGAAGACATAGTCGCGCACGGTGTTCCATGACTCACGGTTGGTCGTGATCACACCCATCAAGGCGTCCGAATGCCCAACGATGTACTTCGTCCCCGCATGCACGGAGACGTCCACGCCGTGCTTGAATGGCTTGAAGAACAAGGGCGTGGCCCACGTGTTGTCGATGACGACGACCGCGCCATGCCGGTGTGCGACCTTCGCAATGGCAGGAATGTCCTGCATTTCGAACGTCTGCGAACCCGGTGACTCGGCGAACACGAGCGTCGTGGTCGGACGGAACAAGGCCGCGATGTCGGACCCGAGCGTGGGGTCGTAGAACGTCGCTGACACGTTGCAGCGGGCCAGTACCGTTTCGACGTAGTGGCGCGTCGGGCCATAGACGCTGTCGCTCACCAGGATGTGATCGCCGGCTTTGACGAATGCCATGATGGCGCTCGTACACGCCGCCAGGCCGGACGACACCAACAGCGAACGGTGCCCGCCTTCGAGCTGCGCCAGGGCGTTCTGCAACGCGAAGGTGGTCGGCGTGCCTTTGCGGCCGTACCACATGACATCCGTGGCGCCCGACATGGCACGCCCGCGCGCTTCCATGTCGTCGAGATTGCGAAACGTCACGGTCGACGCATGGAAAACCGGCGGATTGACGACGCCGCCGAAATCGTCCGGATCGATCACGCCGTGCGAGAGATAGGTATCGGGGGACATCCGGATTACCCTTGCCTGGCGCTGTTGACCATGTCGCCCAGGCGCTCCAGTCCCATGCGGAGATTGGCCTCGGGCGGGCCGAATGAAAAGCGCACCCAGCTTGCGTCGATGTATTCGGTCGCGCGCTGGTTGCCCGGATTGACGTCGAAGAACCTGCCGGGCACGGTCATGACCTTGCGCTTGAGACCCTCCGTAAAGAAGGTGTCCGCGGTGTTCAGCGGCGCGGGCAGCCGATGCACCCGGCCCCAGAGATAGAACGTGCCGTTGCCAGGGCAGGGGATCTCGACACCCATGTCGGTCAGCGCGTCCAGCATGATGCGGCGCTTCCTGGCGAACATCTGCCGCAATGCGGACGTTTCCTGATCCGCACGGTCGTGTTGCAGCGCTTGCACGGCAAGCCGTTGCACGATCGTCGGCGGGCCGCCGTCGATGGCGCTTGCGGCACGGCTGATCATGTCGATCACCTCGGTCGGCCCCACCACCCAGCCCATGCGCAGGCCGGGGTAACGGTGATTCTTCGTCAAGCCGTCGACGATGACGACCGGGTCAGTTTCCACGTCCTCGACGAACTCGGCGGCGGACACCGGCCTGTCCGCCGGGGCATGGCCATCTTCGAACACGAAGTGAGAATAGAATTCGTCGAGCAGCATCCAGCAGCCCGTGTTGCGCGCCGCCGCTACATACTGCGCCAGTGCCTCACCACGTACCACGGCCCCGGTGGGGTTGTTGGGATTGCTCCACAGCAGCGCGTCCAGCTCTTCCCTTGCGATCAGTCCCTCGAGCGCCTGCGCCGGGATGGCAAAGCCGTCTTCGGGCCCCACCGGCAGCGTGACCGGCGTGAAGCGATGGCGGTGGTAAGCGATCAGATCTTCGTAGCCGGTGTAGTCGGGCACGACGTGGCCCAGGCGAATTCCGCCCAGGGTGGCGAGCAGCCGCGACAGCGCAAGCCGCCCGCCGGACGCAATCGCGACATTGTCCTTCGTGTACTGCGATGCCTTGCCGCGACGATAGCGACGGTTGTAGTCGTCCGCGACCGCCTGACGCAGCGCATCGATGCCGCCGACCGGCCCGTAGGCGCAATCGGCCACGTCGAACTGCAGTGAAGCCAGCCGTTCCGGCGCGCCTGCCATGGGCCCGATTTCAGGCTGCCCCTGGCCGAGGTTGCACCAGTCGGGATGACCGTTGCGGAAGCCGAGCTTGACGGCTTCGTGAACGACGTGAATCACGCCCATATAGGGAACCGGGCGTAGCAGGGAAGACGCTAGTGAGCTTGTCATGTTGTTGTCGAAGGGGGCTTGTTTATCGGTGACGCGACGCCACGCGGTTGCGATGGGTGACCATGCGCTCATGCAGCCGGGAGATTGTGTTGCTGCCTGTGGCGACGAAGAGAAAAGGCAGCATGCCGTGCACGAGCGCCGCCATCGATGCGAACAGCATCGACGCGCCAAATGAAAACGACGACGACATATGCTGCAGATAGCTCTCGCCAACCGATGCCGGGTGCTCTTGGAAGAGCCGAAATATTGTTCTCATGGTGGGGGCGTCATCCGGTATTGCGCATCGTCCGATCCTGGATTGGAAAGCCGGCTTCGCGCTGTTTGTGAGAAAAATCATAGTGTTCGATCTTCGCAAAAGGCTTCCAAAGGTACCCACCATCTCGCTTCTAATTAGAAAAATTTTCTACTGGGATGGTGCAATGTAGAAATTCAGGCTCCGGCGTACCTTCCAGATATCGCTGCGCGTCGAGCGCGGCCATGCAGCCCGTGCCGGCGCTGGTGATTGCCTGCCGATAGATGTGGTCCTGCACGTCGCCTGCCGCGAACACGCCCGGCACACTCGTACCCGTGGCGTTGCCCGAGAGGCCGCCGTTGGTGACGATGTAGCCATTCGTCATCTCGAGCTGGCCTCTGAAGAGATCGGTGTTCGGCTTGTGGCCGATGGCGATGAAAACGCCTTGCAGTGCGAGTTCGGTGGTCTCGCCGGTTTGTGCATGCCTGATGCGCAGGCCGGTCACGCCGGCCTCGTCGCCATTCACTTGGTCGAGCACGTGGTTCCATTTGATCTCGACAACACCTTGCTTCGCCTTCTCGAGCAGACGGTCGACCAGGATCGGCTCGGCGCGGAACTTGTCGCGGCGGTGGATCACCGTGACCTTTTTCGCGATGCCAGCGAGATACAGCGCTTCCTCGACCGCCGTATTGCCGCCGCCAACCACGGCTACATGCTGCTGCTGGTAGAAGAAGCCGTCGCAGGTCGCGCAAGCGGACACGCCGCGGCCCATGAAGGATTCCTCGGACGGCAGGCCGAGATACTGTGCGGACGCGCCTGTCGCGATGATCAGCGCGTCGCAGGTGTACTCGCCCGATTCGCCGATCAGGCGAATCGGCTTCCTGTCTAGCTTTGCCGTGTGGATGTGGTCGAACACGATCTCGGTGTTGAAGCGCTCCGCGTGATCGAGAAAGCGCTGCATCAGCTCTGGGCCCTGCACCCCCGTTGCATCCGCCGGCCAGTTTTCGACATCGGTCGTGGTCATCAGCTGGCCGCCTTGCGCCAGGCCCGTGACGAGCACCGGCGACAAGTTGGCGCGCGCTGCATAGACGGCGGCGGTATAGCCGGCAGGGCCGGAACCGAGAATCAGGACCTTGGCGTGCTTGGGCGAGGACATTGGAGAATCCATAGCTTATTCAAGAGACTTCAGGCGATTGCCTGAAGCGATTACTGAGCCGGTTCGAAGTCGAGGCCCGCCACGCATGGGCACCGCCAAACTTGCGGTAGACGATGCCGCCGATCGCAATGGTTGCGATCGGCGCGCGGGGCTGCATGGAAGGCCTCTTCACGCGTGAGCCGGGTTGGCCTGTAGTCAGGAGGCGGGATGCGCCACACCGTACTGCGACGACAGGTATCGACGGATATGGTCGGGCGAATCGATAAAACGCGTCTGGCCGCTCACGTGAATCTCCACACCGTCATCGACCGGCGCGCGCCCGGCGCCGAGCACCAGGACGGGGGCGGACTGGTTCGCCTCGCCGATCAGTTCGACAATTGCCATGCGAGGGCGGGGCGCATCGATGTATTCGACATCCACTTCATTGCGCAACTGCGGGAAGAAGCCGAGCAGGCCTTCAACGGCAACGGAATCTCCACAATAGAACGGACCTTCCGAGCCTGAAAAAAAGCCGGGGCGAAGCATGAATAGTTTGTCTTTCACTTTCACTCTCTCTGCGGGTTGAAATTGCTGGCGGACGCGCGTCGCTTGCCGTATCGCGAACCACCGACCACAGGATAAGCAGTGCAAATAGACCCCACCAGTGGCACGAACGACAATTTGCGTAAGGATCGTGCCAACTTGATGGGAGTGGCGGCGATCAGGATCGCAGCACACGCAACAGACACGGGGGGAGGGTCTTGCTAGACGTAGAGCAGATGGGGCAGAATCAATCGCTGGTGGCATCAATGCCCGTTTCCGTCCATATCGTGCCAAAGACCAAATCACAATCGTCTGTCAATGCAGGACTGGTTGCCGTCGTCGTGTATGACGGCCTGAGCCTCTTTGAATATGGCTGCGCCGTTGAAGTGTTCGGTCTGCCAAGACCTGAAATGGGCGACAGCTGGTACCGCTTCACGACCTGTTCCGCCGAATCTGGGAGGTTGCGCGGCTCGGGTGGCATCCAGGTACAGGCTGACGGTGGCCTCGAACTCCTGGCCAAAGCGAAGACCATCATCATTCCGGGGTGGCGCGGTATCGAAGCGGACGTCCCGCCGGAGCTTTGCCGCGCGTTGAGGAAGGCGAACAAACGCGGGGCGCGCGTCATGTCGATCTGCACGGGCGCCTTTGTCCTGGCGGCAGCGGGGCTGCTCGATGGAAAGCGTGCGACGACGCACTGGCGCCATGCCGCAGCACTCGCGGCGCGATATCCGGACGTCCACGTGGAAGCGGACGTGCTCTACGTCGATGCCGGCGATGTCCTCACGTCTGCCGGCAGTGCGGCGGGAATCGACTTGTGCCTCCACCTGATTCGCCGGGACCTTGGCCCGCGCGCAGCCAATCAGGTCGCACGCCGACTGGTCATGCCACCCCACCGCGAAGGCGGGCAGGCCCAGTATATCGACGAGCCGGTCTCAAAGCGTAGCAGCTCTTCGCTGGCACCCTTGGTGGACGCGGTGCGCGCAACATTGGACGAGGGCTGGTCGATTGTCAGGATGGCAAAGCAAACGGCGATGAGTGCCCGAACCTTTCAGCGGCACTTTGTCAGTACGATGGGGATGCCGCCAGGGGAATGGCTGCTTACGGAGCGCCTGGGCCGGGCCAGGACGTTGCTCGAAGAGACCGATTTATCCATGGATGAAATCGCGGTTCAAGTCGGCTTTGGTGCGGCAGCCACGTTGCGCAATCATTTCCGGACTCGGCTTGGGACCAGCCCGGGTTACTACAGGCGACGGTTCAGCGCATCCGAGGCACACTGATTACCCACGCGGCTTCGGACGACGCTTCCTGCGCCACGGTTGCCGACGGCCCTGGAAATGAACTCCCCGATCTGCGCTACCTTGCCGGCATCGATTCCGGTTTCGACGCCCAGGCTCTGCATCATCCGGAGAAGCGCTTCGGTAGCGACATTTCCGGTGGCGCCCTTGGCATAAGGGCAGCCGCCAAGCCCGGCCACGGAGGAATGGAAGATACGAATCCCCACCTCAAGGCTGGCCCGGACATTGGAGAGGGCGTGGCCATAGGTGTCGTGGAAGTGTCCCGACAGCCGCTCCAATGGAAACTCCGTCGAAGCCGCTCGCATGACTTCCTGAACCTTGTCAGGTGTACCCACGCCGATCGTATCGGCAATATCGATCTCGTCGCAGCCCAGTTCGCGCATGCGCCGCACCAGATCAACAACCGCTCCGACCGGCACGTCCCCTTGATAGGGACAGCCCAGCGAGCAAGACACGCTGGCACGCAGGCGTATGCCTCTCTCCTTCGCTGCAGCCGCGACAGGCTCAAAGCGGGCCATCGACTCGGCGATCGAGCAATTGATGTTCTTCTGCGAGAACGCTTCACTGGTAGCGCCGAAGATGACGACCTCATCGGCACCGGCAGCCAGTGCCGCGTCCAGGCCCTTCATGTTGGGGGTGAGTGCCGAGTAAAGCGTGCCAGGGCGCCGTCTGATACGCGCCATCACTTCCGCGCCGTCGGCCATCTGAGGCACCCACTTCGGCGACACAAATGATGCTGCCTCGATATTGGTGAAGCCTGCCTCGGTCAGCTGGTCGATCAATGCGACCTTGATCTCGGTCGGCACTAACGCCTTCTCGTTCTGGAGGCCATCCCGTGGACCGACTTCCACGATCTTGACTTTGTCTGGTTGCATTGCCGGAAATCTCCCCACGATATCAGGCTTCAAACGCCAGGAGCTGCGACCCTTCAGCCACCTGCTCGCCAACCCCATAGAGCACTTCACTGACCACCCCATCCACCGGCGCGCTGATGGTGTGCTCCATCTTCATTGCCTCCATCACCAGCAGCGGGGCCCCGCGCGTCACGATGCTGCCCGCCTCGACCATCACGGCAATGACCTTGCCGGGCATCGGCGCGGTCAGCTTGCCGTGTTCGCTTTCAGCCTCGCCAGCGTGCGCCAGTGGATCGAGCCAGGTCAGGCTTACGTGACCACCGGCATGGAAGGCATGAAACGCCTCGCCGTCGGCATGCACTTGGCCGTGCGCGTGGCGCGTACCGAGGTCGACGCGGATCTCATCTCCCTGGCAGTTGCAGGCGAAGGACACAACCTGGTTCGCGTAGATCAGCGTGCTGCCGCGTGCATCGGTGTTCAGCGTCACCTCCAGCACCTGCTCGCCATAGCCGAAGCGCAGCGTGCGCGACACGCCGCCGTTCAGCCGCCACGCGCCGCCATGGGTCCACGGCGAATGCTGGTCGGCGGCGTCGACGCGGCGCTCGCGCGTCTCGCGGTCGAGCAGCGCGGCGACCGCCAGCGCAATGACTTCCAGGCCGACCGGGGCGGCGGGCGGGAACAGCGTGGCTTCGTTGCGCTCGATCAGCCCGGTATCGAGATCGGCGGTGCGGAACGCCTGCGACGACACCAGCCGTTGCAGAAAGGCCACGTTGGTCGACAGCCCCACCACGTGATACGACGCCAGCGCCTGGCGCATGCGCGCCAGCGCCTCGTCGCGGTCCTTGCCCCAGACGATCAGCTTGGCGATCATCGGGTCGTAGAAGGGGCTGATGGTGTCGCCTTCGCGCACGCCGGCGTCGATGCGGATGCCGGCCGGGCCATGCACATCACCACCGCGCATGAACTGCACCGCCGGCGGCGTGCGCAGGTAGCGCAGCGTGCCGGTGGACGGCAGGAACTGCTTGTCGGGGTTCTCGGCGTAGATGCGTGCTTCCAGCGCATGGCCGTCGATGCGCAGTTGCTCCTGCGTGAGCGGCAGCGGCTCGCCGGCGGCGACGCGCAGCTGCCATTCGACCA
>NZ_JFJW01000074.1:0-1354 GCF_000611125.1 Cupriavidus sp. SK-4 | reverse complement strand
CGCTTTGCCGCGCCGCTGGCGGACCGCTTCTACGTGATGGAGCACGGCAGCATCGTCGAGCGCTTCGCGGCCAATGAGCTGCAGGCCAAGATGCCGGTGCTGCACGAACTGCTGGGCGTATAAGGAGCGACTCATGAATCTGTTTGAAATCCCGCTCCCGGCGCTGCTGTCGCAGCTGTTGCTCGGGCTCGTCAACGGCGCCTTCTACGCCATGCTGAGCCTGGGCCTGGCGGTGATCTTCGGGCTGCTGAGCGTCATCAACTTCGCGCACGGTGCGCTCTTCATGCTGGGCGCGGTGCTGGCGTGGGCCGGCATGACCTATGCGGGGCTCAGCTACTGGGCGATGCTGCTGCTGTCGCCGCTGGTGGTGGCCGCGCTGGGCGTGGTGATCGAGAAGACCATGCTGCGCTGGATCTACAAGCTCGACCATATCTACGGCCTGCTGCTGACGCTGGGCATTACGCTGGTGGTCGAAGGCATCTTCCGCTCGGTTTATGGCGTGTCCGGGCTGCCCTATGGACCGCCCGAGGCGCTGCAGGGCGCCTCCGACCTCGGCTTCATGCGCTTGCCCAATTACCGCGTGTGGGTGGTTGGGGCATCGCTGGCGGTCTGCCTGTCGACGTGGTACGTGATCGAGAAGACCAGGCTGGGCGCCTACCTGCGCGCTGGCACCGAGAACGCCAAGGTGGTCGAGGCGTTCGGCGTCAACGTGCCGCGGATGGTGACGCTGACCTATGGCTTCGGCGTGGCGCTGGCCGCGTTTGCCGGGGTGCTGGCCGCGCCGGTCATGCAGGTATCGCCGCTGATGGGCCAGAACCTGATCATCGTCGTGTTCGCGGTGGTGGTGATCGGCGGCATGGGCTCGATCATGGGTGCGATCCTGACCGGCTTGGGGCTGGGCGTGATCGAAGGGCTGGCCAAGGTGTTGTACCCGGAAGCATCTTCCACCGTTGTCTTCGTCATCATGGTGGTGGTGCTGTTGTTGCGCCCGGCAGGGCTGTTCGGAAAGGAGAAGTGATGAGCGGACAATCTATCGCCGCAATCGGCGTACGGCAGCAGCAGGTGGCGGGGCGCCTGCCAAAGCAGGTGATATACGGCGTGGTGCTGGCGTGCCTGCTGGCCGCGCCACTGGCCGGTGCGTATCCGGTGTTCGTGCTCAAGGTGCTGTGCTTCGCGCTGTTTGCGTGCGCCTTCAACCTGCTGATCGGCTATACCGGGCTGCTGTCGTTCGGCCATGCGGCCTTCTTCGGCGGCGCTGGCTACGCCGCCGGTCATGCCATGAAGGTCTGGGGCGTGACGCCGGAGATCGGCCTGGTCCTGGGTACCGGTGCGGGCGCGCTGATCGGCTACGTGG
>NZ_JFJW01000073.1:0-19459 GCF_000611125.1 Cupriavidus sp. SK-4 | reverse complement strand
GGTCAGCGGCCCGCGGATGCCGCATCCGCCCAGTAGGGGCATCGCAAGGGCGGCGGCAAACGCCGATACAATCGCAACACGACGCAGCATCGGGTCGTCCTTTAGGCTGTTGGCAAGGCGTTGGATGGCCCGACGCGCAACGGCCGGGCATCCGAAGGATTCTTAACAAAAAAGCCGTTCGCGCCACGTACGCCCGGTCCGGGCAGCGGCGGCAACGGCGGTCTCGGAGTTTAGCATGCCCCCCTTGAGCGAAAGCGAGTTCCTGGCCCTGGCCACGCAGGAGCTGGACCGCATCGAAGCCACGGTCGAGGCGGCCGCCGACGCGGCCGACGCCGATATTGAGATCAGCCGCACCGGCAACGTGATGGAGCTGGAGTTCGAGAACGGCACCAAGATCATCATCAACAGCCAGGCGCCGATGCAGGAACTGTGGGTGGCCGCGCGCGCCGGCGGCTTCCATTTCCGCCGCGACGGCGAGCGCTGGATCGACACCCGCAACGGCGGCGAGCTGTATGCGGCGCTGTCGGGCTACGTCAGCGAGCAGGCCGGCGCGGCCCTCAGGCTGGGCTGACGCAAAGCCTGCTTTGCAGGCAAAAGAAAAGCCGGCCTCGTGGCCGGCTTTCTGTTGTCTGGCGGCCGTGATCAGGCGCCGCCGAACATCTCCAGGATCTTCTTCTTCTCGCCCTCGGTGTCGGCCGGCGCGGTGGCTGATTCCTCCGGCTTGCCCGGCCACGGATCGCCCAGGCCCACCGAAGCCACCCCGGCGCCGCCGGCGTTCTCTTCGAAGGTCCAGTCGCCGCCCACCATCAGCACGCCTTCCGGCGCAGGCCGCTCGGGCGACTCCGGCACGCCCTTGAGCGCCTTGCTCATATAGCCCACCCAGATCGGCAGGGCCAGGCCGCCACCGGTTTCGCGCACGCCCAGGCTCTTGGGCTGGTCGTAGCCCATCCAGGCGATCGCCACCAGGTTGGGCGTGTAGCCGGCGAACCAGGCATCGACCGCGTCGTTGGTGGTACCGGTCTTGCCGGCCAGGTCGTTGCGGCCCAGGCGCTGCTTGGCGGGGTTGGCGGTACCGTAGCGCACCACGTCGCGCAGCATGGTGTCGGCGAGAAAGGCGGTGCGTGCGTCAAGCACGCGCACGGCGTCGGTGCCGGCGCGCTGCGGCTGGGTTTCAGAGATCACGTTGCCGCGCGCGTCCACCACCTTCTGGATCAGGTACGGGTTGACGCGGTAGCCGCCGTTGGCGAACACCGAGTACGCGCCCGCCATCTGCAGCGGCGTCACGGCGCCCGAGCCCAGCGCCATCGGCAGGTAGGCCGGGTGCTTGTCGGCCTCGAAGCCGAAGCGCGTGATGTAGTCCTGCGCGTACTGCGTGCCGATCGCGCGCAGGATCCGCACCGAGACCAGGTTCTTGGACTTGGCCAGCGCGCGGCGCATGGTCATCGGGCCCTCGAAGCGGCCGTCATAGTTCTTCGGCTCCCACACCTGGCCGCCGGTATCGGGGCCGATCGTCAGCGGTGCGTCGTTGATCACCGTGGCCGGCGAGAAGCCCTTTTCCAGCGCGGCCGAGTAGATGAACGGCTTGAAGCTGGAACCCGGCTGGCGCCAGGCCTGGGTCACGTGGTTGAACTTGTTGCGGTTGAAGTCGAAGCCGCCCACCATCGAACGGATCTCGCCGTCCTGCGGGTTGATCGACACGAACGCCGCGGCCACTTCCGGCAACTGGGTCACGGACCAGTTGCCTTTCTCGTCCTTGGTCACGCGGATGACAGCGCCGGGGCGCATCTTCATCTTGGGTTGCGCGTTGGACGACAGCGACGGCGAGATAAAGCGCAGCGCCGAGCCCTCGATGGTTGCCACTTCGCCGGACAGCAGCGTCGCCTTTACCTGCTTGGCCGACACGCTGGTGACCACGGCCGAGCGCAGGTCGCCGCTGCCGGGGTGCTCGACCAGCGCATCGTCGATGGCCTGCTCGCGCTCGGCCGGGTCGGAAGGCAGGTCGATAAAGGCCTCGGGGCCGCGGTAGCCGTGCTTGCGCTCGTAGTTCATGATGCCGGTGCGCACCGACTCATAGGCGGCGTCCTGGTCCGGCTTGGTCAGCGTGGTGTAGACCGTCAGGCCGCGCGTGTAGGTTTCTTCGCGGTACTGCGCGTACATCAGCTGGCGCACGATCTCGGCGACGTACTCGGCGTGGGTGGAGAACTCGTTGCCCTCGGTGCGCACCTTCAGCTCGGCATGCACGGCCTGCTCGTACTGGTCGGGCGTGATATAGCCCAGGTCGCGCATGCGCTGCAGGATGTACTCCTGGCGCACCTTGGCGCGGCGCGGGTTGACCACCGGGTTGTACGCCGACGGCGCCTTGGGCAGGCCTGCCAGCATGGCGGCCTCGGCCGGCGTCACGTCGCGCACCGACTTGCCGAAATACACGCGCGCGGCGCTGTCGAAGCCGTAGGCGCGCTGGCCCAGATAGATCTGGTTCATGTACAGCTCGAGGATCTGGTCCTTGTTCAGGTTGGCCTCGATCTTGTACGCCAGCAGCATCTCGTAGATCTTGCGGGTGTAGGTCTTCTCGCTGGACAGGAAGAAGTTGCGCGCCACCTGCATGGTGATGGTGGAGGCGCCCTGCGACAGCCCGCCACGCAGGTTGGCCAGCCCGGCGCGCAGCACGCCGACAAAGTCGACGCCGCCGTGCTCGTAGAAGCGGTCGTCCTCGATCGCCAGGACCGCCTTTTTCATCACGTCCGGAATCTCGGCGATGGGCACGAAGTTGCGTCGCTCTTCGCCGAATTCGCCGATCAGCACATTGTCCGCGGTGTAGATGCGAAGCGGGATCTTGGGCCGGTAGTCGGTGATGGTGTCCAGCGAAGGCAGGTTGGGCGCGGCCACCAGCAGCGCGTAGCCGAGCAGCAGCGCAATCACGACGGCACCGGCGACAACCAGTCCGACCGCCCAGAACATGAGCCGCGTCCAGATCGGACGGCGGGCAGGGTGGGACGGCTTGTGTTGTGCGGTGGCCATAAGGGAAATACCTAGTCAGGGGTGCCCGGGATTATATCTTCCGGCATCGGCCCGCCCGGGCGTACAGTGGTGCGGGCGCCGCTATCGCGCTGTTACAAGATGTAATGTGGCGAATGCCTGCACGCACGGCGACGTTGCGTGCAGCTAAAGGGGTGCGGGCAGGCGCACAAGCGCGCACGGAAGGGAACCCGACGACCGTGGGGTTTTGGCAACGGATTGGTGAGGGGCTTCTCAAAAAGAACTCGGCGCCAGTTCGGCACATTGCCACCGATGCTGGATTTTGTGAGAATCGACCAACATAAAAGAGCAAACGTTTCATTCAAGAAACAAGGCTCGCCCGATTAGAGCGTTCAAGCCAGGGGCGAGTTCAAAAGTCAGGGGGTCACCTTGCGTCGGGGCATTTTGTCGGGGCTTCTACGCCGGACTACGGTCGGCGTGGATATCGGGTCGTCCAGTGTCAAGGTAGTCGAGCTGTCCGTAGGGGGCAGCAGGCAAGACTATCGGCTGGAAAAATGCGCCAGCGAACTGCTGGACCGCAACGCCGTTGCCGATGGCAACGTCATCAATATCGAGGCCGTCGGGATCGCGCTCAAACGCGCGCTGGGCAAGGCCGGCATCCGTTCGAAGGACGTGGTGCTGGGCGTGCCGTCCATGCTGACGGAGTCACAGACGGTCAGCTTGCCGGACAACCTGTCCGAAGACGAGCTGTATTCCCAGGTCGAATCCGAGGCGCACCGGCTTTATCCGCCGTCGCAGGCGGTCAACTTCGACTTCGCCGTGATCGGCCCCAGCGAGACCGAGGGCGGTATCGGCGTGCGCGTCACGGCGGCCAACAGCGACCGCGTGCAAGAGCGCGTGACCGCGGCCGAGATGGCCGGGCTCAAGCCCCAGGTCATGGATGTCGAGGAATACGCGGTGCAGCGCTCGATCGTGCAGATGCTGGGCGTGCCGCACGAGATGCCCGAGGCCGATGCGCGCGCGCTGCCGGTGGTGGCGGTGATCCACCTGGGCGGCAGCCGATCCAAGGCGATCTTCTACCAGGGCTGGAAAGAACTCTACGAGCAGCCGCTGAACAGCTACGGCGACCAGCTCACGCAGAGTGCGGCGCGCATGTTCACCCTTGACGCGCTCAAGGCCGAGATCAAGAAGCGCAAGAACACGCTGCCCGAAGCCTGGCGCGCGCAGTTGCTCAAGCCGTCGCTGGATGCACTGGCGATGGAAGTGCAGTCCGCGGTCGGCAACTTCATCGCCAGTTCCAGCCTGGGCCGGGTCGACGAGATCCTGCTCTCGGGCGGGCATGCGTCGCTGCTCGGCGTGCAATCGGCGATCCAGCACCAGACCAAGATCACCACCACGCTGGCGAACCCGTTCGCCAACATGGCGACCAACGCCAAGGTCAACGAGCGCTACCTGCAGCGTGACTTGCCGGCGTACATCGTCAGTGCCGGCCTGGCCCTGCGCGGCCTGCAATAACGCACCGGAGGCATCAGATGTCTACGAACACACTGCCTTCGGTCAACCTGCTGCCCTACCACGAAGCCCGCAAGGCAGCACGCCGCAAGAAGGTCTATACGATGCTGGCCGGTGCCGCAGTGGCTGGCGCTGCCGTGGTGCTGCTGGGCGGCTTCTATATCGACGGGCGCATCGCTTCGGTGGTCGCGCTCAACCAGGTATTGAGCGCTGAGAACGCCAGGCTGGACGGGCAGATCCGCGAGGTCAACAGCCTGAAGAAGGACATCGACGCGCTGCTGCAGCGCCAGAAGGCGGTTGAAAGCCTGCAGACCGAGCGCAACCGCCCGGTGCAGCTGCTTGAGGAACTGGTGCGGCAGGTGCCGGAGGGCGTCTACCTGACCAGCCTGAAGCAGACCGGCGAGGCCTTCACCATCGCGGGCGTGGCGCAGTCCAACGAGCGCATTTCCGAGCTGCTGCGCAACCTGAGCGGGGTGGCCTGGCTGGACAAGGCCGAACTGGTCGAATCCAAGGCCGTCACCATGACCAACAACCTGCGCGAGCAGCGCCGCTTGTTCGACTTCTCGATGCGCTTCGCGTACCGCGCGCCGGAAGCGGCGGCCGACGGCAAAAAGGCCGTGCCCGGCGCCTCCGCACCCGCAGCCGCCCCAGTTCCCGCACCCGCAGCCGGAAAGGCCTGACCATGGCGCTCAATACTGAAATCAACCTGGCCGACCTGACCGGCCAGTTCCGCGGGCTCAACCTGAGCGAACCGGAGACGTGGCCGGCCGCGCCGCGCGTGCTGTTCGCGGTGCTGGCCGCGTCCGTGGTGCTGGTGCTGGGCTGGCAGTTCTACTGGAGCGCCAAGTTCGACGAACTCGACCGCCAGCGCCAGGAGCAGGAAAGCCTGAAGCAGGCGTACCAGTCCAAGGTGGCGCAGGTGGCCAACCTGGACGCGCTGCGCGAGCAAAAGAAGCAGGTGGAGCAGCGCGTGGCGCTGCTGGAGCGGCAGCTGCCCAACAAGGCCGAGATGGATGCACTGCTGGCCGACGTCAACCACGCCGGTGTCGCACGCGGGCTGCAGTTCGAGCTGTTCAAGCCGCAGGGGGCGGTGATCAAGCCCTACTTCGCCGAGATCCCGGTGAACCTGCGCGTGACCGGGCGCTACCACGAGGTGGCGCAGTTCAATGCCGACGTGGCGGCCCTGTCGCGGATCGTATCGATGCAGAACCTGCAGCTGGCCAATACCAAGGAAGGCGGGATGTCGATGGAGGCGGTGGCGATGGCCTACCGCGCGCTCGACCCGGACGAGCAGGCCGCGCAGCGCAAGGCCGCGGCAGCCGCTGCGGCAGCCAAGGCAGGAGGTGCCAAATGAGCCGCACCGCCCGTACCCGCAGCCTCGCCTGGACCACGGCGCCACGCACGTTCGCGGCGGCGGCGCTGGCCGTCGGCCTGCTGGGCGCCTGCGGCGCCAGCGATGAAGACGCCTTGCGCCAGTGGATGGATGCCACCCGCAGCGCGCGCGCCAAGCCGCCCGAGCCGCTGCCCGACGCCCGGCCCTATGTGCCGCGCGAGTACGCCGCAGCCAAGGCGCCCGAGCCGTTCGCGCAGGCCAAGATCGGCGAGCTGAACAAGACACTGGCGGATTCGCCCGAAGCCGGGCGGCGCCGCGAGCCGCTGGAGGACTACCCGCTCGAGAACTTCAAGATGCTCGGGATGATGAAGAAGCACGGGGAGACCTTCGGCATCGTGCGGGTTGATAACAAGATCCACCATATCAAGGTGGGTCAGTATCTCGGCCAGAGCTATGGCCGGGTGGTCCGCATCACCGATCAGGAGATCGTGCTGCGCGAATTGGTCCGGGAGGGGGTATCAGAGTGGAAAGAGAAAATGACCAGCCTGAAGCTGGAGGTGGCGGCATGACCCTCGCGCGCTGGTACCGTGCGCTCGCGGGCGCCGCAAGAATGGCGATGGCGCTGTTGCTGGTGATTGCCGCGCCGGCAGCGCTGGCACAAAGCAACCGCATCAAGTCGGTTGACGTCAGCATGGTCGGGGAGCAGACCGTGTTCACGGTCGAGCTCGAACGGCCGCTGACGCAGAAGCCGGCGGACTTCACCACGCAGAACCCGGCACGGCTCGCGATCGATTTCTTCGATACCGGCTTTGCCAACCGGCGCGCGCAGTACGACTACGGCGGCAAGCTGGTCAAGTCAGCCAACGTGGTGCAGATCGGCGACCGCACCCGCGTGATCCTCGACCTCACGCGCAACGCCACCTATCGCACCGACCAGCGCGGCAATTACTTCGTGGTGGCGCTGGATAACGTGGCGCCGGCGCTCAAGAATGCCGCGCCCACGTTTGCGCCGGCTGCGACGGCGACGCCTGCAGCCGCGGCGGCGCGGCCGTCGGTGCGCAATGTCGACTTCCGCCGCGGTGCCGATGGCGCCGGGCGCGTGGTGGTGGACCTGTCCTCGCGCGATTCGGGCATCAATATCGCGCAGCAGGGCAAGAACGTCGTGGTCGATTTCCTCGGCACCACGCTGCCTGACAACCTGCGGCGTCGCTTCGACGTCAGCGACTTCGGCACGCCGGTGCAGGGCATGCAAGCCTCGGACACCAACGGCAACGCGCGCCTGACGATCGAGCCGCGCGGCAACTGGGAATACAGCTCGTACCAGACCGATACCCAGTTCGTGGTCGAGGTGCGCCCGGTCAAGGAAGACCCGACCAAGCTGATCAGTGGCCCGGGCTACCGCGGCGAGCGCCTGTCGCTGAACTTCCAGAACATCGACATCCGCTCGTTGCTGCAGGTGTTTGCCGATTTTACCAACCTGAACATCATCACCAGCGAAAGCGTGCAGGGCAACCTGACGCTGCGCCTGAAGGATGTGCCGTGGGACCAGGCGCTGCAGATCGTGATGGATGCCAAGGGCCTGGCCTCGCGCCGCAACGGCAATGTGCTGTGGGTGGCGCCGAAGGCGGAGCTGCAGACCAAGGAGAAGCTGGAGCTGGAGTCGCAGCAGCAGATCAATGACCTGGAGCCGATCCGCAGCCAGGTGTTCCAGCTCAATTACCAGCGTGCCGAAGACGTGCGCAAGATGCTGCTGGGCATGGGGGCGGGCGGCGGTGCCGTGGCCGCCGTCAGTACCGCCGGGTCGGCGGGCGCCAGCGCGCGCATGCTGTCCAGGCGCGGTTCGCTGACGGCCGATGCGCGCACCAACCAGCTCTTCGTTTCGGATATCGCCAGCAAGCTGGAAGAGGTGCAGAACTTCATCGGCAAGATCGACATCCCGGTGCGCCAGGTCATCATCGAGGCGCGCATCGTCGAGGCCACCGACTCCTTCAGCCGCAACCTGGGTGTAAAGCTGGGCTTTGCCGGGCAGTACAACAACGCCCGCGTCGGCAACACGTACAACAACGTGCTGCCCGGGGCGACCTCCGACAACGGCCCGTTCCTGAGCCTGCCTGCCGGCGCCATCAATGGCACCAACCCGGCCAATATCGCGGTCAGCCTGTTCAACAGCGCCGCCACCAAATTCCTGGCACTGGAGTTGTCGGCGCTGGAAGCGGATGGCAAGGGCAAGATCATCTCCAGCCCGCGCGTGGTCACGGCCAACAACATCAAGGCGCTGATCGAGCAGGGTACCGAGCTGCCGTACCAGGCGGCGACCTCCAGCGGTGCGACCTCGGTGCAGTTCCGCAAGGCCAACCTGAAGCTGGAAGTGACGCCGCAGATCACGCCCGAAGGCAATGTGCTGCTCGATGTGGACGTGAACAAGGACAGTGTGGGCATCCAGACCACCTCCGGCTTTGCCATCGACACCAAGCACGTGCAGACCCAGGTGCTGGTGGAGAACGGCGGCACGGTGGTGATCGGCGGCATCTACACCCAGACCGAGTCCAACGAGACCGACAAGGTGCCGCTGCTGGGCGATATCCCGGTGCTGGGCTACCTGTTCAAGAACAACGCCAAGGTGCGCAACCGCACCGAGCTGCTGGTGTTCCTGACCCCGCGCATCCTGAACGAGAGCGTGTCGCTCAGGTAGGGACATGACGTCCGGAGGCGCCGGATACAGTAGACTGGCAGGCCGCATCGAGGGATGCGGCCTTTTTTGCGCGCCGCGGGGGGCGGAGACGGGCCCCGGGACGGGCCAGCCGTGTGGGCCATGCCGCATTCGCCACTTGCCGGCCGCGCCACAACATAAGAAGATGATGCAGTTCCCAACCGGGGAGGACGGCCCGCATGCCGCGCTCCCGAACGACAGTCCAGTGACAGCCTCAGCGACAGGCCCGGCGGCACAGCGCCAGGCCCAGGATCGGCGCGATGCCGATCGATCCGACTCCGAGCGACCGGAATCCGATCGACCCAACCTCTTTTTCGTCGGCCTGATGGGCGCCGGCAAGACCACCGTGGGCCGCACGGTGGCACGGCGCCTGCACTATCCGTTCTTCGATTCCGACCATGAACTGGAGGCGCACTGCGGCGTGCGCATCCCGGTGATCTTCGAGGTCGAGGGCGAAGCCGGCTTCCGCGACCGCGAGGCCGCGATGATCCGAGAGCTGGCCGCGCGCCAGGGCATCGTGCTGGCCACCGGCGGCGGCGCCGTGCTGCGTGCCGAGAACCGCGAGGTGCTGAAGTCCTGCGGCACGGTCGTGTACCTGCGCGCCAGCCCGCACGACCTGTGGCTGCGCACCCGCCACGACCGCAACCGGCCGCTGCTGCAGACCGAGGACCCCAAGGGCAAGCTCGAGGCGCTCTATGCCGAACGCGACCCGCTCTACCGCGAGGTTGCCGACTTCATCATCGAAACCGGCAAGCCCTCGGTGGCGCAGCTTGCTAATATGGTGTTGATGCAACTTGAAATGGCCGGTTTCCCGATCGATCCCCCGCAGCCGGCCTCCGCGCCGCCGGAAGCGTCGGAGCCGCCGGCGCAGGACCCCAATCCATGATTACGCTTGAAGTCGACCTGGGCGAGCGCAGCTACCCCATCCATATCGGTACCGGCCTGCTGGACAACGCCGAACTGCTGCGTCCGCATGTGCGCGGCCAGCACGCCGTCATCGTCACCAACGAAACCGTCGGCCCGCTCTACGCGGCGCGCGTCGAGGCCACGCTGGCCGCGCTCGGCAAGACCGTGCGCACCGTCACGCTGCCCGACGGCGAAGCCTTCAAGCACTGGGAAACGCTGAACCGGATCTTCGACGCGCTGCTGCAGGCCGGCGCCGACCGCAAGACCACGCTGGTCGCGCTGGGCGGCGGCGTGGTGGGCGACATGACCGGGTTTGCCGCCGCCTGCTACATGCGCGGCGTGCCCTTTATCCAGATGCCGACCACGCTGCTGGCGCAGGTGGATTCGTCGGTGGGCGGCAAGACCGGCATCAACCACCCGCTCGGCAAGAACATGATCGGCGCGTTCCACCAGCCCAACGCGGTGATCGCCGACATCGACACGCTGCGCACGCTGCCCGCGCGCGAGCTGGCCGCCGGCATGGCCGAGGTCATCAAGCACGGCGCCATCGCCGATGCCGAGTACTTCGGCTGGATCGAGCGCAACATCAAGCCGCTGAATGCCTGCGACCCGGACCTGATGGCGCTCGCCGTGCAGCGCTCCTGCGAGATCAAGGCCGGCGTGGTGGCCCAGGACGAGCGCGAGGGCGGCCTGCGCGCCATCCTCAATTTCGGCCACACCTTCGGCCATGCGATCGAGGCCGGCATGGGCTACGGCGCCTGGCTGCACGGCGAGGCCGTCGGCTGCGGCATGGTGATGGCCGCCGACCTGTCGCACCGGCTGGGCTTTATCGACACCGAGACCCGCGCCCGCATCCGCGAGCTGACGCAGGCCGCCAACCTGCCCGTGGTGGCGCCGGAACTCGGTGCCGACCGCTATATCGAACTGATGAAGGTCGACAAGAAGGCCGAAGCGGGCAGCATCAAGTTCATCCTGCTGAAGCGGCTCGGCGAAGCGTTCATCACCACCGTGCCGGACGCTGACCTGCGCGCCACGCTCGCGCACGCCGTGCTCAAACCTCCCACCGAGGCCCCGGTCGCCTGACCGATCGGTTATGCCTCGCCACCCCGCCCCAGCCACCGGACGCGCCGCATGACCGACTTTGAAAGCCATCTCGCCCCTTACGCCGCCCGCTCTGCGCAGACGCGCGGGCGGGTGCATGCCGAACCCGCATCGCTGTCGCGCAGCGAATTCCAGCGCGACCGCGACCGGGTCATCCACAGCACGGCGTTCCGGCGGCTCGAGTACAAGACCCAGGTCTTCGTCAACCATGAAGGGGACCTGTTCCGCACCCGGCTGACCCACAGCCTGGAGGTGGCGCAGATCGCCCGCTCGATCGCGCGCAACCTGCGCCTCAATGAAGACCTGGTCGAGGCGATCTCGCTGGCGCACGACCTGGGGCACACCCCCTTCGGCCACGCCGGGCAGGATGCGCTCAATACCTGCATGAAGAACCACGGCGGCTTCGAGCACAACCTGCAGAGCCTGCTGGTGGTGGACGAGCTGGAAGAGCGCTACGGCGGCTTCAACGGGCTGAACCTGACCTTCGAGACGCGCGAGGGCATCCTCAAGCATTGCTCGCGGGTCAACGCCTCGGCGCTGGGCGAGCTGGGCCGGCGCTTCCTGGAGGGCACGCAGCCGTCGCTGGAGGCGCAGCTGGCCAACCTGGCCGACGAGATCGCCTACAACAACCACGATATCGACGACGGCCTGCGCTCGGGGCTGCTGACGCTGGAGCAGCTGGACGAGGTGCCGATGTGGGCCCGCCACCGCGCCGAGGTGGCCGCTGTCTTCCCCGGCGTCAACGGCCGGCGTGCCATCAACGAGACGGTCCGGCGCATGATCAATACGCTGATCGTCGACCTGATCGAGACCACCAGCCGCAATATCGCCGAGGCCAACCCGCGCAATATCGACGCGGTGCGCGCCGCCGGCCCGCTGGTCGGCTTCAGCCCGCAGATGCATGAAGAAGCGGCCGAACTCAAGCGCTTCCTGTTCCGGCACTTGTACCGGCACTACCTGGTGATGCGCATGTCGGCCAAGGCGCAGCGCATTGTCGGCGACCTGTTCCAGGCCTTCATGTCCGACCCGCGCCTGCTGCCGCCGCAGTACCAGGCCAGCCATGGGGGCGACCAGTCACGGCTGATTGCCCACTACATCGCGGGCATGACCGACCGCTACGCGATCCGCGAGCACCGCCGCATTTTCGCGGTCAGCGAAGGCAACTGACGGCCGCGTTCCGGCGGGCCCGCCGATCGGCGCGCCAGCCTGCCGCATAAATGGGGACGGATCAGGCTATGATGCGGGCATCAATGTTCGCATGACCTCTCATGGCCCGCCTTCCCCGCTTTTCCCCCGCCGGTCTGCCCGCCCTGGTGTTGCAGCGCGGCAACAACCGCCAGCCCGTGTTCCTGGGGCCGGACGACTACCTGCACTACCTCGACTGCCTGCGCATGGCCGCGCGCGAGCATGACCTTGCCATCCACGCCTACACGCTGCGGCCCAACCACGTGCACCTGGTGGCCACGCCCAAGGGGTCAGACTCGCTGAGCCTGACCATGCAGGCGGTGGGGCGGCGCTACGCGCGTTACTTCAACCGGGTGGCCAGCCGCACCGGCACGCTGTGGGAAGGGCGCTTCCGTTCCGCGGTGTTCGACCCCGCCCGGTGGATGCTGCCGGCGATGCTCTATGTCGAGGGCAACGCGCTGCGCGCAGGCGAGGTGAGCACCCCCGAGGGCGATCGCTGGAGCAGTTACTGTCATCACGCCGGCATCGAGGCCAGCCAGTTTGTGAGCGACCACTCCGCGTATTGGGAGCTGGGCAATACGCCGTTCGAACGGCAGTCGAACTACCGGATGCTGACCGCCGAGGGCCTGTCGGGCAAGACCCTGGAGATACTGCGCGGCCATGCCCATAGCGGCTGGCCGCTTGGCGACGAAGCGTTCCTGGCCCAACTGGAGCGGCACGCAACGCGGCGCGTGCAACCGTTGCCGAAAGGGCGCCCCAAAAAGGTGCAAACGACGTCAACAGATGCGCCAGAATCGCCACATAATTAATATGTCCCTATTTAAATGGATCACAGAAACGGTGCGTAATTTAAAGTTATCTGACCCCATTTAAAAATTTTGCGAGGCGAACGCGATTCCCATATAGTTGCTCCACCCACAGTCATTGTGCGGCGCGTCACGCTCGTGTACGCCGCTGCGGCCCGCTGACAGCTTCGTCCCCATTTTCCGTCCCGCCGGTTTCCGGTTTGGGTGGAGGAATAAAGAAAACGAGAAAGCGCGCGGTCCCCGTTCCGGTACGCCCAGCCAGTTCGCGCAGCCTTCACCGGAATTCAGCCCGTGGACCAAACGAAAAATCTTTCGGCCCAAGCTCAGGCACAAGCGCAGACCAGCGAGTCTTCCCACGCCATTGACCTGCGCCCGCAAGCGCAGGGCATGTACGATCCAAGCAACGAGCATGACGCCTGCGGCGTCGGCATGGTCGCGCACATCAAGGGCAAGAAGTCCCACGAGATCATCTCGCAGGGCCTGAAGATCCTGGAGAACCTGGACCACCGGGGTGCGGTCGGCGCCGACGCGCTGATGGGCGACGGTGCCGGCATCCTGATCCAGATCCCCGACCAGTTCTACCGCGAGGAAATGGCCGCGCAGGGCGTGAGCCTGCCGCCCGCCGGCGAATACGGCGTGGGCATGATCTTCCTGCCGAAGGAACACGCCTCGCGCCTGGCCTGCGAGCAGGAACTGGAGCGCACGGTCCGCCTGGAAGGCCAGGTCGTGCTGGGCTGGCGCGACGTGCCGGTCGACGCCAAGATGCCGATGTCGCCGACGGTGCGCACCACCGAGCCGGTGATCCGCCAGATCTTCATCGGGCGCGGCCGCGACATCATGACCACGGACGCGCTGGAACGTAAGCTCTACGTCATCCGCAAGACCGCCAGCCACGCCATCCAGGCGCTCAAGCTCAAGCACGGCAAGGAATACTTCGTGCCGTCGATGTCGGCCCGTACCGTGGTGTACAAGGGCCTGCTGCTGGCCAACCAGGTCGGCGAGTACTACCTGGACCTGCTGGACCAGCGTGCCGTCTCGGCCCTGGCCCTGGTGCACCAGCGCTTCTCGACCAACACCTTCCCGGCCTGGGAACTGGCCCACCCGTACCGCATGGTCGCCCACAACGGCGAAATCAACACGGTCAAGGGCAACGTCAACTGGATCAACGCGCGCACCGGCGCGATCTCGTCGCCGGTGCTGGGCGACGACCTGCCCAAGCTGTGGCCGCTGATCTACCCGGGCCAGTCCGACACCGCATCGTTCGACAACTGCCTCGAACTGCTGACGATGGCCGGCTACCCGCTCGTCCACGCGATGATGATGATGATCCCGGAAGCCTGGGAACAGCACACGCTGATGGACGACAACCGCCGCGCCTTCTACGAATACCACGCCGCCATGATGGAGCCGTGGGACGGCCCGGCCGCGATCTGCTTCACCGATGGCCGCCAGATCGGCGCCACGCTGGACCGCAACGGCCTGCGCCCGGCACGTTTCTACGTGACCGAGGACGACATCGTGGTGCTGGCTTCGGAAGCCGGCGTACTGCCGTTCCCCGAGTCGCGCATCGTTGAGAAGTGGCGCCTGCAGCCGGGCAAGATGTTCCTGATCGACATGGAGCAGGGCCGCATCATCGACGACAAGGAACTCAAGGACAACCTGGCCAACGCCAAGCCGTACAAGAGCTGGATCGACGCCGTGCGCATCAAGCTCGACGAGCTCGACGCCAAGCCGGAAGACGTTGCCGCCGAGAAGAAGCCGGTGGCCAAGCTGCTGGACCGCCAGCAGGCCTTCGGCTACACCCAGGAAGACGTCAAGTTCCTGATGGCGCCGATGGCGCTGGCCGGCGAGGAAGCCACCGGCTCGATGGGCAATGACTCGCCCCTGGCGGTGCTGTCGTCCAAGAACAAGACGCTGTACCACTACTTCAAGCAGCTGTTTGCCCAGGTCACCAACCCGCCGATCGACCCGATCCGCGAGAACATGGTGATGTCGCTGGTGTCGTTCATCGGCCCGAAGCCGAACCTGCTGGAACTGAACAACATCAACCCGCCGATGCGCCTCGAAGTGTCCCAGCCGGTGCTGGACTTCAAGGACATCGCCAAGATCCGCAACATCGAGCACTACACCGGCGGCAAGTTCCGTTCGTACGAGCTGAACATCTGCTACCCGAAGGCCTGGGGCAAGGAAGGCATCGAAGCGCGCCTGGCCTCGCTGTGCGCCGAAGCCGTGGATGCGGTGCGTTCGGGCTTCAACATCCTGATCGTGTCGGACCGCCGCGTGGATGCCGAGCATGTCGCGATTCCCGCACTGCTGGCCACGTCCGCCATCCACCACCACCTGGTGGAGAAGGGCCTGCGCACGTCCACCGGCCTGGTGGTCGAAACCGGCACCGCCCGTGAAGTGCACCACTTCGCGCTGCTGGCCGGCTATGGCGCCGAAGCCGTGCACCCGTACCTGGCGATGGAAACGCTGGCCGAAATGGCCCAGGGCCTGTCCGGCGACCTGTCGCCCGAGAAGGCCGTCAAGAACTTCGTCAAGGCGATCGGCAAGGGCCTGTTCAAGGTGATGTCCAAGATGGGCATCTCCACCTACATGTCGTACACCGGCGCGCAGATCTTCGAAGCCATCGGCCTGTCGCGCGAACTGGTGCAGAAGTACTTCCATGGCACCCCGTCGAACGTCGAGGGCATCGGCATCTTCGAGGTGGCCGAGGAAGCCCTGCGCCTGCACCGTGACGCCTTTGGCGACAACCCGGTGCTGGAAAGCATGCTGGACGCCGGCGGCGAATACGCCTTCCGCATCCGCGGCGAAGAGCATATGTGGACCCCGGACTCGGTCGCCAAGCTGCAGCACTCGGTGCGCGCCGACGACGGCAAGGGCGCCTACCAGACGTACAAGGAATACGCCAACATCATCAACGACCAGAGCAAGCGCCACATGACGCTGCGCGGTCTGTTCGAGTTCAAGGTCGATCCGGCCAAGGCGATTCCGCTGGAAGAAGTGGAATCGGCCAAGGAGATCGTCAAGCGCTTCGCCACCGGTGCGATGTCGCTCGGCTCGATCTCGACCGAAGCCCACACCACGCTGGCGCTGGCGATGAACCGCATCGGCGGCAAATCCAACACCGGCGAAGGCGGCGAGGACGAGAAGCGCTACCGCAACGAGCTGCGCGGCATCCCCATCAAGCAGGGCGATACCCTCAAGGGCCTGCTGGGCGACGGCGTGATCGAGAACGACCTGGAACTGCGCGACGGCGATTCGCTGCGCTCCAAGATCAAGCAGGTGGCGTCGGGCCGTTTCGGCGTGACCGCCGAATACCTGGCTTCGGCCGACCAGATCCAGATCAAGATGGCGCAGGGCGCCAAGCCCGGCGAAGGCGGCCAGCTGCCCGGCCACAAGGTCTCGGACTACATCGGCAAGCTGCGTTACTCGGTGCCGGGCGTGGGCCTGATCTCGCCGCCCCCGCACCATGACATCTACTCGATCGAGGATCTGGCACAGCTGATCCACGACCTGAAGAACGTCAACCCGTCGTCGGATATCTCGGTCAAGCTGGTGTCCGAAGTGGGCGTCGGCACCGTGGCCGCGGGCGTGTCCAAAGCCAAGGCCGATCACGTCGTGATTGCCGGCCATGACGGCGGCACCGGCGCCTCGCCGTGGTCGTCGATCAAGCACGCTGGCACGCCGTGGGAACTGGGCCTGGCCGAAACGCAGCAGACGCTGCTGCTCAACGGCTTGCGCAACCGCATCCGCGTGCAGGCCGACGGCCAGATGAAGACCGGCCGCGACGTCGTTATCGGCGCGCTGCTGGGTGCCGACGAGTTCGGCTTCGCCACCGCGCCGCTGGTTGCGGAAGGCTGCATCATGATGCGCAAGTGCCACCTGAACACCTGCCCGGTGGGCGTGGCCACGCAGGATCCGCAGCTGCGCAAGAAGTTCCAGGGCAAGCCGGAACACGTGGTCAACTTCTTCTTCTTCGTTGCAGAAGAGGCACGCGAGATCATGGCCCAGCTGGGCATCCGCAAGTTCGACGAGCTGATCGGCCGCGCCGACCTGCTCGACACCAAGCCGGGCATCGAGCACTGGAAGGCACGCGGCCTGGACTTCAGCCGCATCTTCCACCAGGTGTCGCTGGGCGCGGACGTGCCGCTGTACCACACCGACGTGCAGGACCACGGCCTGTCGGCGGAAGCCGGCAAGGCGCTGGACCACGTGCTGATCGCCAAGGCGCGTCCGGCGATCGAGAAGGGCGAGCGCGTCTCGTTCATCCAGCCGGTCAAGAACGTCAACCGTACCGTCGGCGCGATGCTGTCCGGCGTGGTCGCCAAGCAGCATGGCCACGAAGGCCTGCCTGACGACACCATCCACATCCAACTGCAAGGCACCGCCGGCCAGTCGTTCGGCGCGTTCCTGGCCCATGGCATCACGCTGGACCTGGTGGGCGACGGCAACGACTATGTCGGCAAGGGCCTGTCGGGCGGCCGCGTGATTGTGCGTGCCCCGCATGAGTTCCGCGGCGACCCGACCCGCAACATCATCGTCGGCAACACCGTGCTGTACGGTGCCATCGCCGGTGAAGCGTTCTTCAACGGCGTGGCCGGCGAGCGCTTCGCGGTGCGCAACTCCGGCGCGGTTGCCGTGGTGGAAGGCACCGGCGACCACGGTTGCGAGTACATGACCGGCGGCACGGTGGTGGTGCTGGGCGGCACGGGCCGCAACTTCGCGGCCGGCATGTCGGGCGGCGTGGCCTACGTCTATGACGAGGACGGCCTGTTCGACAAGCGCTGCAACACCTCGATGGTGGCACTGGAAGCGGTGCTGGCCTCGGCCGACCAGGAGAAGGGCCAGCCCGAGGCTTCGTGGCACAAGGTCGACGGCAAGCGCGTGCTGGATGAAGTCATCCTGCGCAACCTGATCGAGCAGCATTTCCGCTACACCGGTTCCGAGCGCGCCAAGGCGCTGCTGGCTGACTGGACCACGGCACGCCGCAAGTTCGTCAAGGTCTTCCCGACCGAGTACAAGCGCGCGCTGGGCGAGATGTACGCCAAGGAACAGGCCGCCCGCGACAGCGACCGCGAAGCCATCGCGGCCTGAGCGAGCGCAACGCAACCACGCAGAGGGGCCGCGGCAGCCGCCGCGGCCCTGACAAGATTCTGACCCCACCGCAGGGCTGGCGACGCCGCCGGTCCCGCGCAGCATGACCAAGGACGCAACATGGGTAAGGCGACTGGCTTTCTCGAATTTCCGCGCCAGAACGAAGGCTACGAAGCGGTAGTCAAGCGCGTGAAGCACTACAAGGAATTCGTGTTCGCGCTGTCCGACAGCGAAGCGAAGCTCCAGGGTGCGCGCTGCATGGACTGCGGCATCCCGTTCTGCAACAACGGCTGCCCGGTCAACAACATCATTCCCGACTTCAACGACCTGGTGTACCGCCAGGACTGGAAGTCGGCGATCGAGGTGCTGCACCAGACCAACAACTTCCCCGAGTTCACCGGCCGCATCTGCCCCGCACCGTGCGAGGCCGCCTGCACGCTGGGCATCAATGAACTGCCGGTGGGCATCAAGTCGATCGAGCACGCCATCATCGACAAGGCCTGGGAAGAGGGCTGGGTCAAGCCGCAGCTGCCGCGCCACAAGACCGGCAAGACCGTGGCCGTGGTCGGCTCCGGCCCCGCCGGCATGGCTGTCGCGCAGCAGCTGGCACGCGCCGGCCATGACGTGACCGTGTTCGAGAAGAACGACCGCATCGGCGGCCTGCTGCGCTACGGCATCCCCGACTTCAAGATGGAGAAGACGCTGATCGACCGCCGCATCGAGCAGATGCAGGCCGAAGGCGTGACCTTCCGCGCCGGCGTGATGGTGACCGACGGCGAACTGCCGGCCGGCATCAAGAACTACGCCCGTGAAACCATCTCGGCCCAGGCCCTGATGGACCAGTTCGACGCCGTGGTGCTGGCGGGCGGCTCGGAAGTGCCGCGTGACCTGCCGGTGCCGGGCCGCGACCTGGCCGGCATCCACTTCGCGCTGGAATTCCTGATCCCGCAGAACAAGGAAGTGGCCGGCGACGGCGAGAACGAGATCCGCGCCGAAGGCAAGAACGTGATCGTGATCGGTGGCGGCGATACCGGCTCCGACTGCGTGGGCACGTCCAACCGCCATGGCGCCACCTCGGTGACGCAGTTTGAACTGCTGCCGCAGCCGCCGGAAGAAGAGGACAAGCCGCTGGTGTGGCCGTACTGGCCGATCAAGCTGCGCACCTCGTCGTCGCACGATGAAGGCTGCGAGCGCGACTGGTCGGTCGCGACCAAGGAATTCATCGGCGAGAACGGCAAGGTCACCGCACTGAAGGCCTGCCGCGTCGAATGGAAGGATGGCCGCATGCAGGAAGTCGAAGGCAGCGAGTTCATCCTGCCGGCCGACCTGGTGCTGCTGGCGATGGGCTTCACCAACCCGGTGGGTTCGATGCTGGAAGCGTTTGGCGTGGATACCGATGCGCGCAAGAACGCCAAGGCCTCGACCGAGGGCGAGCGTGCTTACCACACCAACGTGCCCAAGGTGTTCGCCGCCGGCGATGTGCGCCGTGGCCAGTCGCTGGTGGTGTGGGCGATCCGCGAAGGCCGCCAGGCCGCGCGTTCGGTCGATGCCTTCCTGATGGGCCACACCGAACTGCCGCGCTGATTCACCCCGGCAAGAACAAAAAGCCCGCCTGGCGCAAGCCGGCGGGCTTTTTGTCGTCCTGGCGCCGGTGCCGCGCTCAGTCGGCCAGCGCGCGCTCCATCAGCACCGCACTGGCGCCGTAGCTGGCCAGCTTGGCCGCATGGGCGGCGGCCGTGTGCGCCGCCACCGGGGCGTACCCGAGCCTGCGCCACCACGGCGCGGCCGACTGCACCGCGATCAGCCGCGAACGCCGCAGTCCCGCCGCGCGCG
>NZ_JFJW01000072.1:24785-29447 GCF_000611125.1 Cupriavidus sp. SK-4 | reverse complement strand
GGCAGCAGCTTGCCGCGCGACAGGTGCTTGTTGCGCGCGTCTTCGCCGCCGCCTTCGGCCAGCTTCGCGATCCTGGCCTTGAGGTCGGCCACCAGGGCCTGCATCGACTCGGCGTTGGCCTTGAAGGCTTCGGAGCGGGCGTTGAGTTTGGTTTCCAGGGTGGGCATCTGTGTCTCTTCCTGCTTGATATTGGATTTGCCGTCCTGCCAGTGGCCGGGCTCAGCCTGCGTGCCTGGGCAGCGGGTGCCCCGGCATCAGGTCGTAGGGATGCTTCCAGCCCGGCAGCGCACGGATGCGCTCGGCCCAGGCGTGGATATGCGGATACTCCTTGCGCCAGTGCACGCCGATCTCGTCGTCGAAGAAGACGTAGCCCGCCAGCGAGAAGTCCGCGATGGTGGCGCGCTCGCCCAGCAGGAACGCTCGCCCGGCCAGGTGCGCGTTGAGCACGTTCCACGCGCCTTCGCAGCGCGCGCGGAAGAACTCCAGCACGGCCGGGTCCGGCGACCTGGCAAAGTTGCGCATGAAGCGGTAGGTGGCGGTGTAAGAGGTGAACTTGTGGTTGTCGAACAGCAGCCAGCGCAGCACCTCGGCGCGCTCGGCCTCGTCGCGTGGGCCGTAGGCATCGAGGCGCGTGGCCAGCGTTTCCAGGATGGCACCGGACTGCGACAGGCGCTGGCCGCCGAACTCCAGCACCGGCACCTCGCCCATCACATTGATGGCGCGGTATTCCGGTGTACGGGTCTCGCCATTGAAGAAGTCGACGAAGCGCGGCTGCCACAGCTGCTGGCCGCGCTGCACGCCGACGGTTTCCAGCAGCAGCGCCACCTTGTAGGCATTGCCGGACTGGGCAAAGCAATACAGCAGGTACTCAGGCTCGTTCCGCTTCTCGATGCTCATGGTGCCTCCCCGATCATGTCCCCATCCACATAAAGCCAGCGCGGCGCTTCGCCGGGCGCGCGCGCTTCGCAGACAAAGCGGCTGCGCTCATGCAGCCGCCAGGCGCGCCCGCCTACCTTGTAGCGCGCCACGAATTCCACTTCGGCATGCGTGTCGTCCTGCTGCGCATGCGCCTTCACCGTAAGCCCCAGCCAGCGTGTGGCGGTATCCGGCAACAGGTCGGCCGGGCAGGTCGATGCATGCCAGGTCTGCCGCAGCCATTCCATGTCGTTCAGCACATAGGCGCTGTAGCGCGAGCGCATCAGCGCCTCGGCATTGGGCGGCAGTGCCTCGCCACGATGGAAGCGGCCGCAGCAGGCGGCATAGTCCGCGCTGCCGCACGGGCACGGCACCGGTCCGGCCTTGGGCAGGCGGCCTGCCGCTTTCGCCGTCATCCCACCAGCTCCGGCAGGTCGCGCATATCGGTGAAGATGGTGCCCGCACCGGCCTCGCGCAGCAGCGCGGCATCGTTGCGCTCGGCGTAGCCGAACACCGTCATGCCGGCGGCCACGCCCGCGGTCACGCCGGTCGGGCTGTCTTCCACCACGGCGCAGCGCGCCGGCTCAACGCCCATGGTGCGCGCGGCCAGCAGGTACACATCGGGCGCGGGCTTGCTGCGCGCCACTTCGGTGGCGGAGAAGATATGCTCGCGCGCATCCTGCTGGAACAGCTCGACCAGGCCGGTCCTGGTCAGTTGCAGCTTGACCTTGATGCGGTCCGCACCCGACGCCACGCACACCGGCATGCCGGTGGCGGCGATCTTGCCAATTGCCTCGCGCACATGCGCCACCGCGACGACTTCGGCTTCCAGCACCGCGTTGCGGCGCGCGAGCCAGGTCGACAGCCAGTTCTCGGGCAGCGGCGCGCCGCGCATGCGCTCGATCATCTCCAGCTCTTCGCGCACGGCGCGGCCGAGGAACAGGCGCGTGGAGTCTTCCAGCGAGATCTCGATGCCAAGCTCGTTCAGCATCTGGTTGAGCACGCGGTTGACGATGGGCTCGCTGTCGACGAGCACGCCGTCGCAGTCGAAGATCACGCAATCGAATCGGCCGGAATGGCCACGGGTTGCTGCAGTCATGCGGGTTTCTTTTCCTTGGTGTCCAGGCTAGGCACGGCCCGGAGTTCAGTCTGGCGGCGGCTCTTCAGGTGGGCCTCGATCTGGTCGAAGCGGTCGAAGCCCCAGAACGGCTCGCCGTCGATGATGACAAAGGGCGAGCCGAACACACCCTTGGCCATCGCCACGTCGATCTCGGCCTTGAGCTGGTCCTTGATCTGGTAGCTGGTGGCGCCGGCATCCAGCGCCTGCACGTCCACGCCCAGCGGCTCGGCCAGCTTCATGATCTCGGCCGGCTCGGCGATATTGATGTCGTCGACGAACAGCGCGCGGTACACCGACTTGGCAAAGGCCGCGGCGATGTCGTCGCCGTGGTGGTTCTGCAGCCACAGCATGGCGCGCGCGGCGTGCGTGGTGGGCAGCGGGAAATGCGTGGGGCGCTTGTATTCGATGCCGTGGAAGCGCGCGGTGCGCTCGAAGTCGCGCCACGAATAATCGCCCTTGAGCGGCAGCTGCGGCAGCGGCGAGGCGCCGGTGGTCTTGAACACCACGCCCAGCAGGATGGGATGCCAGGCGACGATGCGCCCGTACTTCTGTGCCAGGTCGTCGATGCGGGTACTGGCAAAGTAGCCGTAGGGCGAAGAGAAATCAAAGTAGAAGTCGATCGCTGCGGTCATGTCGGGGCCCTTCTTGTTGTGGTTGCCGGTACTGGGATCAGGGAAGCGCGCCGCCTTCGCGGCACGCACCCCATCGTACGCGCATAGCTGTGCCCTAGGCCAGCGCGCGCGCGATCAGGATCTTCTGGATATCGCTGGTGCCCTCGTAGATCTGGCACACGCGCACGTCGCGGTAGATGCGCTCCACCGGGAAGTCGCTGACGTAGCCGTAGCCGCCAAACACCTGGATCGCATCCGAGCACACCCGCTCGGCCATCTCGCTGGCAAAGAGCTTGGCCATGGCCGCTTCCTTCAGGCACGGGCGGCCCGCGTCGCGCAGCGCGGCGGCGTGCCACACCATCTGGCGCGCCACCTCGATGCGGGTGGCCATCTCGGCCAGGCGGAACTGCACCGCTTGGTGCTGGAACAGCGGCTGGCCGAAGCTCTCGCGCTCCTTGGCATAGGCCAGCGCCGCCTCGAACGCGGCGCGCGCCATGCCGATGCTCTGCGAGGCGATGCCGATGCGCCCGCCTTCCAGGCCCGACAGCGCCATCTTGTAGCCGCCGCCCTCGTCGCCGAGCAGGTTGGCCGCCGGCACGCGGCAGTCCTCGAACAGGATCTGCGCGGTGTCCGACGAGTGCTGGCCGAGCTTGTCCTCCAGCCGCGCGACCACGTAACCCGGGGTCGAAGTCGGCACGATAAAGGCGCTGATGCCGCGCTTGCCTGCGGCCTTGTCGGTCACGGCCAGCACGATCGCCACGTCGGCGTTCTGGCCGCTGGTGATGAACTGCTTGACGCCGTTGAGCACGTAGTGGTCGCCATCGCGTACCGCGCTGGTGCGCAGCGCCGACGCATCGGAGCCGACGTGCGGCTCGGTCAGGCAGAACGCGCCCAGCATCTCGCCGCGCGCCAGCGGCACCAGCCATTGCTGCTTCTGCGCCTCGCTGGCGAACGACATCAGCATGCTGCACACCGGGCAGTTGTTGACGCTGATGACGGTGGAGGTGCCGCCATCGCCGGCCGCGATCTCTTCCAGGATCAGCGCCAGCGACAGGTAGTCCAGGCCGGCGCCGCCGTATTCCTCCGGCACCGCCACGCCGTAGGCACCCAGCGCCGCCAGCTCGCGGTGCACGTCCTTGGGGAAGGTCTTGTCGCGGTCCCACTGCGCGGCCTGCGGCGCGATCACTTCCTGCGCGAACTGGCGCACGGCGTCGCGGATCATTTCCTGTTCGGGGGTCAGCAGCATGTCGGTTCGGTGATCAGTGTGCGGGCGCGCTTACCAGGGGATGGGCGTGCCGTCGTAGTTGTGAAAGGTGCCGTTGTCGCGCCGCTTGACGCCGGCCAGCAGCTGGCGCATGCCCTTGACGCTCTGCTGCACGGTCAGGTCGGCTTCCTGGCCACCCATGTCGGTCTTGACCCAGCCCGGGTGCAGCGCGACGCAGGTGGCGTGGCGCGCATCCAGCGACACCGCGCGCAGCGCCGCGTTGGCGCCGGCCTTGCTGACGCGGTACAGCCAGCTGGTGCTGTGCTCCATCGCGGTGATGCTGCCCATGCGCGAAGACAGCACCGCCAGCACCCCGCCGTGGCCGGACTGGCCCGCTTCGACGTAGGGCAGCAGCAGCGGCAGCGCCATCATCGGGCCCAGCACGTTGACATGCATCACCTGGTCGAATTCCTGCGGCGTGACCGGCTGCGCGCCTTCGGTGCGGGGCCCCAGCACGCCGGCGTTGTAGATCGCCACGTCGAGGGCTTCGCCGTCGAGCTTCCAGCCCAGGCCCGCGACCGCGCCGGCATCGGACAGGTCGACTTGGTGAGCTTCGGCACCCAGCGCCTGCAGCGCGCCGACGCCTTCGGGCGTACGCGCCGCCGCGATGACGCGCCAGCCGTCGGCACGGTACTGGCGCACGAATTCAAGGCCGATGCCGCGCGAGGCACCGAGGATCAGGACGGTTGGCAAGGCTGTGCTCCTTTGACTGGCTGGCCGGCGCGCGAAATGGCTCGCCCGGCCACGGGTTC
>NZ_JFJW01000072.1:0-24664 GCF_000611125.1 Cupriavidus sp. SK-4 | reverse complement strand
CCTCTCCCGCAAGCGGGAGAGGGGAGAAAACAAGCGGGAAGGAACGCGTTACAGGATCTCGATCCCCACCGCAGTCGCCTCGCCACCACCAATGCACAGGCTCGCCACCCCGCGCTTGCCGCCGGTCTTGCGCAGCGCGCCGATCAGCGTGGTCATGATGCGCGCGCCCGAGGCGCCGATCGGGTGGCCCAGCGCGCAGGCGCCCCCGTGGATATTGACCTTGTCGCGCGGGATCTTGAGGTCATGCATGGCCGCCATCGGCACCACGGCGAAGGCCTCGTTGATCTCGAACAGGTCGACGCTGTCGGTGGTCCAGTCCAGCTTGCGGTACAGCTTGGAAATCGCTTCCACCGGCGCGGTGGTGAACCAGCCCGGCGCCTGCGCGTGGGTGGTGTGGCCGAGCATGCGTGCGATCGGCTGCAGGCCCAGCTGCTTCGCGGTGGAGGCGCGCATCATCACCAGCGCCGAGGCGCCGTCGTTGATGGACGACGACGAGGCGGCGGTGATGGTGCCGTCCTTGGCAAAGGCGGGCTTGAGCGAGGGGATCTTGTCGAGCTTGATGCGGCGCGGGCCTTCATCGGTGTCGATCACGGTGTCGCCGCCCTTGCCAGACACGGTCACCGGCGCGATCTCCCAGCGGAAGTCGCCGTTCTCGGTGGCCTGCTGCGCGCGGCGCACGCTTTCCATCGCGAATTCGTCCTGCTGCTGGCGGGTAAAGCCGTACTTCGCCGCACAGTCTTCGCCAAAGGTGCCCATGGCGCGGCCCTTGTCATAGGCGTCTTCCAGGCCGTCCAGCATCATGTGGTCGTAGACCATGCCGTGGCCGATGCGGTAGCCGCCGCGGCCCTTGGGGATCAGGTACGGCGCATTGGTCATGCTCTCCATGCCGCCGGCAATGGCGATATCGAACGAGCCCGCGATCAGCCCGTCGTAGACGGTCATGGCCGCGCGCATGCCCGAGCCGCACATCTTGTTGACGGTGGTGCAACCCACGCCCAGCGGCAGGCCCGCGCCCAGCGCGGCCTGGCGCGCCGGGGCCTGGCCCTGGCCGGCCGGCAGCACGCAGCCGAACACCACTTCTTCCACCTGCTCGGGCTTCAGGCCGGCGCGCTCGACGGCGGCGCGGATGGCCACGGCGCCCAGCTGCGGCGCGGTGACGCTGGCGAATTCGCCCTGGAACGCAGCCATCGGCGTGCGGGCGGCTGAAACGATGACGATCTCTTCCATGTCGGGTCTCCTGGATCGGTGTATGAAGATGCGGTGTCGGGTGGGTCCGGTCAGCGGATCGACGCCTGCGGCGGATCGCCGTACTGGCGGTAGGCCGCGGCCAGCTGCTCGTGCAGTTCGTCGTTGCTGCTGGCGGCCATGCCCAGGTCGCGCAGCAGGCCGTCGGACACGCCGTAGACCCAGCCATGCACGGTCACGGCCTGGCCGCGGGTCCAGGCGTCCTGGAGCACGGTGGTCTGGCAGACGTTGTTGACCTGCTCGATCACATTGAGCTCGCACAGGCGGGTATGGGCGTCGTCTTCGCGCAGAAGCGTGCCCAGATAGGCCTCGTGCTTGTCGGCCACGTCGCGCACATGGCGCAGCCAGTTGTCGGCAAGGCCGATGCGCTCGCGCTTGAGCGCGACCTTGACACCGCCGCAGCCGTAGTGGCCCACCACGGTGATATGGCGCACCTTGAGCACCTCTACCGCGAACTGGATCACCGCCAGCGCGTTCAGGTCGCTGTGCGCGATCACGTTGGCGATATTGCGGTGGACAAACACCTCGCCCGGGGCCAGGCCCAGGATCTGGTTGGCCGGCACGCGCGAATCGGAGCAGCCGATCCACAGGTACTCGGGCGCCTGCTGGTTGGCCAGGCGCATGAAGAAGGTGGGGTCTTCGGCGTTGACGCGGTCGACCCACTCGCGGTTGTTGCGGAACAGCTGGGCAATGGCGTCAGTCATGCGACCCTCCTTGCGGGACCAGGATCGGGAACGGCAGCGGCACCTTGCGCGCCGCCAGCTTCGCCGTAGCGGTGAATGAATCGCTCTGAACTGTGATAGGCAAAGAAGTCATGAACATGTCCGGCCAGCAGCCGGTCCTTATGGCTCTGCCACATGGCAGGGTCGAAAAAATCCGCATGATGGCGCAGGAACGCCGCGCGCACGCGCGTGTCGCCCAGCAGGAAGGTGCGGAAGGTCTCGGGAAAGATATCGTGCGGACGCACCGTGTACCAGACCTCGCCCGACATCTCCTCTTCCTCGTTGCGCGGCTGCGGCACGTCGCGGATGTTGCAGTCGGTCAGGTACTCGATCTCGTCGTAGTCGTAGAACACCACGCGCCCGTGGCGCGTGACGCCGAAGTTCTTGTACAGCATGTCTCCCGGGAAGATGTTCGCTGCGATCAGCTCCTTGACGGCGTTGCCATATTCGATCACGCCGTGCTCGACCTGCTCGTCAGTGCCCTCCGTCAGGTAGATGTTCAGCGGCGTCATGCGGCGCTCGATATAGACGTGGCGCACCACGATCTCTTCGCCGCCGTCCTTGCCGCGCTGGTACTCGATCATCGACGGCGCGTGCTGCTCGAACTCGCGCACCAGCGCATCGTCGAAGCGCGAGCGTGGAAAGGCCACGTCGGAGTACTCCAGCGTATCCGCCATGCGGCCCACGCGGTCGTGCTGCTTGACTAGCTGGTACTTGGACTTGACCAGCTCGCGCGTGGTTTCCTTGGGCGCCGGGAAAAAGTCCTTGATAACCTTGAACACGTACGGGTACGACGGCAGCGTGAACACCAGCATCACCAGCCCGCGGATGCCGGGTGCAACGATGAACTTGTCCGACGAATGCTGCAGGTGGTGCAGGAAATCGCGGTAGAACAGGTTCTTGCCCTGCTTCTGCAGGCCCAGCGAGGTATAGATCTCGGCGCGCGGCTTGCGCGGCATGATGTCGCGCAGGAAGGTCACGTAGGCCGACGGGATCTCCATGTCGACCATGAAATAGGAGTGCGTGAACGAGAACAGGATCAGCAGCTGTTCCTTCTTCAGCAGCACCGTGTCCAGCGCCAGCTTGCCGCCGGGGCCGTGCACGATCGGGATCGCCAGCGGGAAAGTGCGGTCGCCGTTCAGGATGCGGCCGATGATGAAGGCCGACTTGTTGCGGAAGAACAGCGACGACAGCGTATGGACCTGGAAATTCGGCGCGATGCGCAGGTCGCCGAAATGCTCGCTGACCGCGCGCACCACGTAGCCGATGTCGCGCTGCAGGTCCTCGAACGGGGATTCCAGCTGGAAGTTGTGCACGATGCGCTCGAAGCACGCGGCCATGCCCTCGCGGCTGCCCGGATAGTAGGCGCGGAAGGTCGGGCGCGTGGGCGATTCCTCGTTCTCGATGTACTCGGTCGAGATCGCCGGGCGCACGAAGATGAAATCGTTGTTGAAGTACGAGCGGTGCAGGATGCGCGTGCAGACCGAGTTGAAGAAGGTCTCGGCCAGCTCGGGCTGGTGGTGGTTGGTCAGGAGGCCGATGTAGTGCAGCTTGATCTGCTGCCAGATCTCGTCCTCGATGTTCTCGGCGTCGTACTCGTCTTCCAGGATCACGCTCGATTCGCGCACGCGCTCGTTGTAGAACGCAATGCGGTCGCGCTGGATCTGCTGCAGCCCGTGCCAGTCGCCGGCCTCGAACTTGAGCTTGGCCTGGTGGCTGACCTCGCGGAACAGGCGGTAATGCTTGTCGAACCCGTCGAGCATCGTTCTCGCCACATCGAAGGCAATCTGCGAGGAGAGCAGTTTGGGGAAGTGGGACATGGGTCGACGGGGGCCGGGGGCAATACTGCGAGAGGTCTTGCGACGGGTACTGAGATTGTAATGGGGTTCGGGCGGGGGCTCCGGGTGATTTCGGCGCCCCCTTGCGCTTTACATGGTCTCCGCGAACAGCTCGCGGCCGATCAGCATGCGGCGGATTTCCGAGCTGCCGGCGCCGATCTCGTACAGCTTGGCGTCGCGCCACAGGCGGCCAGCCGGGTATTCGTTGATATAGCCGTTGCCGCCCAGGATCTGCACGGTCTCGCCCGCCATCCAGGTGGCCTTCTCGGCGGTGTACAGGATCACCGCGGCGCAGTCCTTGCGCACCTGCCGCACGTGGCCGCTGCCCAGCGCGTCCAGGTTCTTGCCGACCGTGTACAGGTAGCTGCGCGCCGCCTGCAGCGTGGTGTACATGTCTGCCACCTTGCCCTGGATCAGCTGGAATTCGCCGATGCTCTGGCCGAACTGCTTGCGGTCGTGGATATACGGGGTGACCACGTCCATGCACGCCTGCATGATCCCGACCGGGCCGCCGGACAGCACCGCGCGCTCATAGTCCAGCCCGCTCATCAGCACCTTGGCGCCGCCGTTCTCGGCGCCAAGGATGTTCTCGACCGGCACTTCCACGTCCTGGAACACCAGTTCGCCGGTGTGCGAGCCGCGCATGCCCAGCTTGTCCAGCTTCTGCGCCACCGAGAAGCCCTTCATGCCCTTCTCGACGATAAAGGCGGTCATGCCGCGCGCGCCCAGCTCGGGCTCGGTCTTGGCGTAGACCACCAGCACGTCGCAGTCCGGGCCGTTGGTGATCCACATCTTGGTGCCGTTGAGCACGTAGCGGTCGCCCTTGAGCTCGGCGCGCAGCTTCATGCTGACCACGTCGGAGCCGGCATTGGGTTCGCTCATCGCCAGCGCGCCGATCCATTCGCCCGAGACCAGCTTGGGCAGGTATTTGGCCTTCTGTGCGGCGGTGCCGTTGCGGTGGATCTGGTTCACGCACAGGTTGGAGTGCGCGCCATAGGACAGGCCGACAGACGCCGAGGCGCGGCTGATTTCCTCCATCGCGATCATGTGCGCCAGGTAGCCCATGTTGGCGCCGCCGTATTCCTCGGCCACCGTGATGCCCAGCACGCCCAGGTCGCCCATCTTCTTCCAGGCGTCCATCGGGAACTGGTCGGTGCGGTCGATCTCGCCGGCGCGCGGGGCCAGTTCGGCCTGGGCCCAGTCGCGCACGGAGTTGCGCAGCATCTCGATGTCTTCGCCCAGATCGAATTTCAGGCCTGGCAGTTCGGTCATGATGGTCTCCTGTTTGGAATCGGTATGTGTGTCGGGTTCCGGTTGGATGGCCGGAGCCGTCAGTTCAGACGTGGCCCAGTGTCTTGACCACGCACAGCGTCATCAGCATGGTAGCCACCTGCTTGCGGCGGCCGTCCTGCTCGACATAGACATCGCCCTGCGCCACGATCAGCGTGCGCCCGGGCTTGAGGACCCGCCCCACCGCCACCAGGCGTTCGCCCTGGGCGGGGGACAGCAGGTTGATCTTGTACTCGGCGGTCAGGCCCGCCTCATCTTCGCCCACCATCGTCAGCGCGGCGTAGCCGCAGGCGCTGTCTGCCAGCGCACCCACCGCGCCGCCGTGGAAGAAGCCGTGCTGCTGGGTCACGCCGTCGGACCACGGCATCGCCAGCTCGACCTCGCCGCGCTCCACCCGCCGCAGGGTCGCGCCAAAGGTGGTCATCAGCCCCTGGCGGGAAAAGCTGGTGGCGATGGCGTCGGCGCGCGCGGCGGACAGCGATCCTGGTTCAGCGGGTACGGCACTGGCGTTGGATGACGTCATGGCGGAGTTCCGGTGTGAAAACGTTGGGTCGCCGGGCAGCCACAGGCTGCGCGCGCTGTCCGGGTATTCTATTGACGTTTACGTAAACGTCAATCCCATCCGGCACGGATGCCGGTGGAAGTGGCGCTTCAGGCGGCGGTGGTCCGGGCCGGCGCATCGCCGCCTTCCGTGGCCGGCTGCTGCTTGCCGGTCTGCGCGGCCAGCAAGGCCCTGCACTGCCGCTCATGCTGGTCGATCTCGGCCAGTTGTGCCTGCAGGTCTTCCATCTGCCGCTCCAGCGTGCGCCGGTGCGCCGCGAGCGAGTGCAGGAAGCGCTCCAGTTGCGGGGCGGTGTCGCGCGGAGACTCGTAGAGATCAAGGATCTCGCGGATCTCATTGAGAGTAAGCCCCAACCTCTTGCCGCGCAGCGTGAGCTTCAGCCGGGTCCGTTCACGGCCGTTGTAGACACGCTTGCGCCCGCCTGGCCCTTCGCGCTCCGGCGACAGCAGGCCCTGGTCCTCGTAGAAACGGATGGCCCGCGGCGTGATGTCGAACTCACGCGCAAGGTCGGTGATGGTGTAGGTGGCGGAAGCCGCCGCTGGCGTCGCTGACATAGCCTGCCCAAAGAAAGTGAACGGTCGTTCGTTGTGAAGTCAAGTTTTCGCTTAAGATGGAAACGAACCCGTATGATTGACGTTTACGTTAGCGTCAACCAGATCGGCTGGCAACCGGTGCTTGCACGCCCCTGCTCGATGCTTGGCGTGCCGGCAGAACGAGAAAGCCCGCGCCCCCGCGCCAGGCTTCGACCACGAGACTCCTCATGAACGCACTCGAACACCAGCTCCAATACCCGTTCGGCGACACCATGCCCGAGCCCGGCTCCAAGCAGGAAGTCGCCCCCGGCGTCTACTGGCTGCGCATGCCGCTGCCGTTCGCGCTCGACCATATCAACTTGTGGCTGCTGCGCGACCGCCTGGACGGCCGCGACGGCTGGACCATCATCGACTGCGGCATCACCAACGATATCATCAAGGGCCACTGGGAAACCATCTTCGCCAATGAGCTGGAAGGCCTGCCGGTGGTGCGCGTGCTGGTGACGCACAGCCACCCCGACCACGTCGGCCTGGCGCACTGGCTGTGCAAGCGCTTCGGCGTGCGGCTGTGGATGAGCCTGGGCGACTACATGAGCGCGCGCGTGATGGGCAGCGGCACCGGTGCCGGCTCCAGCGCGGGCGGCGACGCGGCCGCCGCGCACTTCGCGCTGCACGGCCTGACCGATGCCGACAGCCAGGAAAAGCTGCGCGCGCGCAAGACCTACTACCCGTCGCTGGTGCCGGACCTGCCGGCGCAGTACCGCCGCATGCTGGAGGGCGACACGGTGCGGATCGGCACCGATGCGGCGACCTCTGCCTGGCGCGTGATCACCGGCTTCGGCCATTCGCCCGAGCACGTGGCGCTGTACAACGAAGCCACCAATGTGCTGATCTCCGGCGACATGGTGCTGCCGCGCATCTCGACCAATGTCAGCGTGTTCGACATGGAGCCCGAAGGCAATTCGCTGCAGCTCTACCTGGATTCGCTCGGCAAGTATGAGCCGCTGCCGCAGGACGTGCTGATCCTGCCCTCGCATGGCCGCCCCTTCCGCAACCTGCATACCCGCATCATGCAGCTGCGCGAGCACCATGCCGACCGCCTCGCCGAAACGCTCGAAGCCTGCGGCGAGAAGGCCTGCAGCGCGCACGACATCGTCAGCGTGATCTTCAAGCGCCAGTTCGACATCCACCAGATGACCTTCGCCATGGGCGAGTCGCTGGCCCACCTGCACTGCCTGTGGCACCGCGGCGAGCTGGTGCGGGAAACCGGCGACGACGGCGTGATCCGCTTCCGCGCGGCCTGACTGGCTTAGTTGGCGGCCGCCAGTGCCGCCAGGTAGCGCACCCCGTCGATGGCGCGGCTGCCGTACCAGGACAGCATCTCGCCGTCGATCAGCAGCACCGGCTTGCCAAGCTGGCGCTCGAGCGCGTCGGCATGGTCTTCGGTGAAGCGGTAGGGCTCGGTCGACAGCAGCACCAGGTCGAGCTCACGCACCAGCGCGTCGCTCCAGCGGAAGGTGGGATAGCGCTCGCCGGGCGCGTTGGGGCGGCTGCAGTCGCCGCCCACGCAGGCTTGCAATGCAGCGCCGCCGTCCGGCCACGTGTGCCAGTTGGCAAGCGCCAGCATGCGGCTGATATAGGTGTCGCGCGATACCGTCATCCACGGGTCCTGCCAGATCGCATACAGCACGCGGCGCGCCGGCCACGGGCGCACGCGGATGGCATCGAGCTGCACCTGCAGCGCCGTGCATAGCGCCTCGGCCTCTGCGTGGCAGCCGAAGATGCCGCCCAGCAGCTGGTACAGCCCGAGGTTGTCTTCCGGCGCGCACGGGTGGGTGACGATCACATTGGGCACGAACGCGCGGATCTCGTCCACGGTCTCGCGCCGGTTCTCATCGATATTGACCACCACGTGCGTGGGCGCCAACTCGCGCAGCCGCGCCACGTTCACGTCCTTGGTGCCGCCCACCTTGGGCACCGCGCGCACGGCCGGTTCCGGGTGGATGCAGAAGCCGGTGCGCGCCACCATCTGCCGGGCCATCCCGAGTGCGAACAGCAACTCCGTCACCGACGGCACCAGCGACGCGATCCGCACCACCCCGCTGGCGGCGGCATGCTGCTGGCCGATGGCGTCGCGCCACATGGTCAGGGCTCCTGCGGCGGCTCGGCGCGCCGCGGCTTGCGCGGGGCGCCCGCGGCCAGCGCATCGTAGAGCCAGCGCGGCATCACGTGCAGCAGCGCCGCCACCACGCCCATCGGCCACGGAATCACGCGGAACCGCCGTCCTGCCGCGATCACGCGCACGGCCTTGCGCGCGAACACGTCGGCATCGGTCAGGAACGGCATGCGGTACGGGTTGTGCGCGGTCATCGGCGTGCGGATATAGCCGGGCGCGATCGTGACCACGCGGATGCCGTGCGCGCGCTGCTCCAGCCGCAGGCTTTCCAGCAGCTTGATCACCGCCGACTTGGACGCGCTGTAGGCGCCCGCGCCCGGCAGCCCGCGCACGCCGGCGACGCTGGCAATGCCCACCAGCGTGCCGCGGCGCCCGAAGTGGCCGGGCTCGCGCGCCTGCATCGCATGCATGAACGGCTGGAAGGTGGTCAGCACGCCGAACCAGTTGGTATCCATCACCTGGCGGAAGGCGTCGAGGTCCTCGCGCTCGCTGGCGACGGTGCCGACCGAGACCCCGGCATTGGCGATCACCACGTCCGGACAGCCGAAATGGCCGAGGAAGTCTTCAGCGGCACGCGCCATGGCGTCGGCATCGCGCACATCGGCGCCGTAGACGCGCACCGCGCCCGGGTTGGGCAACGTGGCGACAAACTCGCGCAGCGCGTCCTCGCGGCGCGCCACCAGCCCGAGGATGGCGCCTTGCGACGCATATTCGCGCGCGAGAGCCTGGCCCAGGCCGCTGGAGGCGCCGGTGAGGAAGACTTTGAGGGGACGCATGAAGGCAGGGTTGCAGTCTGAAAAAAAAACGGCTGGTACAGGATACCAGCCGTTTGGCTTGCTACAGGTGTTGGATAACCCTCGGCTTGCGAAGGTCGCCAGCAAATTACATCTTCTTCGCCTTCACCTGCTCCACCAGGTAATCCATGGTCTGGACGGCGCCCTGCTTGTTGCCGGCAATCGACGGCGAGGTCACGTACTTGCCCTGCACCACCACGGTCGGCACGCCGTCGATCTTGTAGGCGTCGGCGATCTTGTTGGCGCGCTGCGAATTGGTGGTCACCGTGAATGAGTTGTATGCATCCAGGAAGGCCTTGCGGTCCACGCCGTTCTTGGCCATGAAGTCGGCGATCTCGTTGGGGTCCGTCATGCGCTTGCGGTCCACGTGGATGGCGTTGAAGACCTTGTTGTGCATGGCGTCGAGCTTGCCGATGGCTTCCAGCGCATAGAAGATCTTGGTGTGCGGCAGCAGGTCGTCACGGAACGCGACCGGCACGCGCTTGAAGACCACGTTGCTGCCCTGCTTCTTGACCCAGGCTTCCAGGTCCGGCTCGAAATCGTAGCAGTGCGGGCAGCCGTACCAGAAGAACTCGGTCACCTCGATCTTGCCCGCGGCGACCGGCTGGGCCGCCTTCAGGACCTGGTATTCCTTGCCCTCGGCGGGCGCCGCCCGGGACGGGGCGGACATCAGCAGGCCGCCCACGGCGGCGAACATGGCGAACAGTGCGGCGAGTTTTTTCATCTTGGTGCGGCCTTGCGGTTTGGACGATGAGCGTATGACAGCGGCGGCGGCGTCCGGTTCAGCGGAACGCCGGCCGCTTCTGGTGACAACGTGTTGCGGCGGTTACCGGCAATTACTGCCAGTGCCGCCGGCACGACCGGAATAACGCCTGACCCTGCGGTCCGGCTTACTGCTTGGTGAAGCGGATCACCGAGGCCTCGAAGCCGGACGTCTGCAGCCGGTCGCGTGCCTTGTTCATGTCTTCGATGCGGTTGAACGGCCCCAGGCGCACCCGGTACATCTTGACGCCGTTCACGTCGCGTTCGGTGATCCTGGCTTCGAAGCCCTGCATCGCCAGGTTGGCCTTCTGGCGGTCGGCGTCGTCCGACGAGCGGAACGCGCCCACCTGCAGCAGGTAGCCCACCTTGTTGGCGTCGGCCTGGGCGATCTCGGCGATCGGGTCGGCCACCGGCTTCTCGGCCGGCTTGCTGGCGACGGGCTTGTCAGCCGGCTTCTCCACGGGCTTTTCCACCGGCTTCTCGGCCGGACGGGCGACGGCCACCGGGGGTTGCTGGCCGTTCTGGCCATGCTGGCCATTCTGCTTCGGTTCCGGCTCGGGCGCCTGGCCCACCGGCTTGGCCGGGGTCTTGCTCCACAGCGGCTTGTTGGGGTCGCTCGGACCCTCGTCGGCGCGCTGGGCCGGCGGCGGCAGCTGGCTGGTGACATTGCCCGGCTCGCTCGGGCGCGGGGCACTCTTCTGCTGGAACGGGGTCGGCGACTTGGTGATGTACAGGGCGACCACCACGGCGATGGCCAGCCCGACGATCAGCCCGAGCACCAGGCCCAGGAACGTACCGCCGCGTTGCTGGTTGCGGCGGACATGGCGCGACTCGCGCTTGCGTTGCTGTTGCATGAAGTCCTCTTCGGTGATGCCGGGATTATAGGGCCAGCGCCGCCAACGGCAGCACTGGCATCGTCCCCGGGGCCGGACGGCGCGGGGGACGCCGGACGCCTGCTTACATGCGGCGCGGGGCGGACACGCCGATCACCGCCAGGCCGTTGCGCAGCACCTGGCGCGTGGCAGCCAGCAGCGCCAGCCGGGCGCGCTTGACGGCCTCGTCGTCCACCAGCACGCGGTCGGCGTTGTAGAAGGTGTGGAAGTCGCCGGCCAGGTCGCGCAGGTAGAACGCGACCGCGTGCGGCGCCAGCTCGGCGGCGGCGGCCGACAGCATGTCCGGGAACTCGGCCAGGCGCTGTCCCAGCGCCTGCGCCTGGGCGCTGGCTTCGGGGCCGGTCACGGCGGACAGGTCGGCGCCGGCCAGCTCGGCCAGGCGGGCTTCCCAGTCCGCGCCGCCCCACGACTCGAAGATCGAGCAGATGCGGGCGTGGGCGTACTGCACGTAGTACACCGGGTTCTCGTCGTTCTGCTTGAGCGCCAGGTCGACATCGAACACGAACTCGGTATCGGCCTTGCGCGACAGCAGGAAGAAGCGCACCGCGTCGCGGCCGCGGGTGAAGTGCCCGGGCCAGTCGGCGACACCTTGTTCCAGGCAGCCGCGGATGGTCTCGTCGCCGCCGTTGGACCATTCGATCAGGTCGCGCACGGTGACATAGGAGCCGGCGCGCTTGGAGATCTTGACCTCCTCGCCGTTCTTCATCACGGTGACCATCTTGTGCAGCACGTAGTCCGGGTAGCCCTGCGGGATGCCCATGTCCAGGCCCTGCAGGCCGGCGCGCACGCGCGCGATGGTGCCGTGGTGGTCGCTGCCCTGCACGTTGATGACCTTGGTGAAGCCGCGCTCCCACTTGGTGGTGTGGTAGGCGACGTCCGGCACGAAGTACGTATAGGTGCCGTCGCTCTTCTTCATCACGCGGTCCTTGTCGTCGCCGTCGTCGGTGGTGCGCAGCCACAGCGCCCCCTCGCTCTCGTAGGTCTTGCCCTTGCCGACCAGCGACTGCACCGCGGCTTCGACGCGGCCGTCGCTGTACAGCGACGACTCCAGGTAATAGCGGTCGAACTTGACGCCAAAGGCCTGCAGGTCGATGTCCTGCTCGTTGCGCAGGTAGGTGACGGCAAACTTGCGGATCGAGTCGATGTCCTCGACGTTGCCCGACGCAGTCACGGGCTCGCCGTCCGAGGCGCTGACAGTCTTGCCAGCCAGGAAGTCGGCGGCGATGTCGGCGATGTAGTCGCCGTTGTAGGCGGCCTCGGGCCAGCTGGCGTCGCCCGGCTTGAGGCCGCGCGCGCGCGCCTGCACCGACAGCGCCAGGGTCTGGATCTGCACGCCGGCGTCGTTGTAGTAGAACTCGCGGTGCACGTGGAAGCCCTGCCACGACAGCAGGTTGGCCAGCGCATCGCCCAGCGCCGCCTGGCGGCCGTGGCCGACGTGCAGCGGGCCGGTCGGGTTGGCCGAGACGAACTCCACCAGCACCTGGCCGTGCACGCCGCGCTCGCGCGCGCCGTAGTGATCGCCCTCGGACAGTACCGCGCGCAGCACGTCGGCCTTGGCGGCCGGGGTCAGGCGCAGGTTGATGAAGCCGGGGCCGGCAATCTCCATGGCCTGGACCAAGCCCTGCGCGCGCGCGTCGGCCTGCACGGCATCGACGATGCGCTGGGCCAGCTCGCGCGGATTGCTCTTGAGCGCGCGCGCGACCTGCATGGCGACGTTGCAGGCAAGATCGCCGTGGGCGGCCATCTTGGGCCGCTCGAAGGTGACGGCGGGCAGGGTGGCATCGGCCGGGGCGAGCGCGCGCACCGCATCGGTGAACGCGGCGGCAAGATTGGAGGTCTGAACAGGCAGCATGGATGTCGGAAGCCCTGTGGGCAAGGTATTCAGGCACCGCCTTGGGCGGCGCCGTCGCCCGGAAGGCGGCATGTGACGGCAAAGGAACAGTGAACGCCGCACCGCACCGCGTGACAGGCATTGGAATCGGGAACGCCGAATTTTATCAGGTGCTATGCTGACATCATGCGCGAGGATGGCCCCGGGCCACAATCCGGGCCAAAATCAGCGAGACTTCCCGCCCCCGGGAACGCCCCCCGCCTCTCCGTGAAAGGAAAACACATCATGCTGATCACCTTCAAATCCCACGCCGCGCAGGACCTGATCATGATGAAGGATCTGGCGATGACGCTGCTGGGCATCATCGGCAAGCGCCTCGGGGAACGAGGGGTGATCACCGTAGAAGAGCTTCCAACCGCGATCCACAAGCTGGAAGCCGCGGTCGCCGATGCCAAGACCCATCCCGCCAGCTCGGCCGTCGAAGCGGACACCGGCAACGACGAGGACGAGGAAGAACCGCTGCACCTGGGCCAGCGCGCCTACCCGTTCCTGGACATGCTGCGTGCCTCCCAGCGTGAGGGGGCCAACGTGATGTGGGGGGTGTGACGGGAACAGACACCCGGTTGCGTGCGGCACGGATCGCCGCGCGCCCAAAAAAACGCCCGGCACCGCAGTGGGCTGCCGGGCTTCCGGACGAGGATTCCGGAAAACGGGGGAATCCCTTGCAGGACTCGCCCGGCGTGCCAGGCGGATCCCAGTAAGTCTGGTGGCTGGGGGCGGGCCTAATCCTCCTCTGAATGGCGCCGGCCATTGGCCAGCAGCAGCCCGATCAGCGCCCCCACGGCCGCCGCGATCGCCACCGCCTTCAGCGGCGACTCGGCCACGCGGTGCTGAGCGTGTTCTACCGCACCATCCATGCGCTCGCGGGCGCGCATCATGCCGTCGGTGGTCTGGGCGCGCAGCCGATGGGCCATGTCGGTGGCCCGCTCGCGCAGGCGCTGCCCGGCGCGCATGCTCTCGGCAGAGCCCTCGCGCGCCAGCACTTCGATGGTGTGCTCCAGCTGGGCGATCAGCGCCTTGACCTCGCCGGATACCGGCGCTGCCGCATCGCGCGTGTCGCGCGCAGCATGCCTGATATGGCGGATGGCACTGTCGGCACTGTCGGACAGGTGGTTCAGTTCCTTCCTGACTTTCGGGTTCTGCGTCAGCATACGGTCTCCTCAGTTTCGGTCGGCGGTGGGGCAAAACGGCTCGCGGCCGGTGTCATCGCCCCCTGCGGACCAGGCCCATCACCGCGGCGACCAGCGCCACGACCAAGAAGATGAAGAACAGGATCTTGGCGATTTCCACGGCGCCGGCGGCAATTCCGCCGAAGCCGAAGATCGCGGCGATCAGGGCGATGACGAAAAATACGAGTGCATATTGCAGCATGGCTAGGCTCCCGAAGCAATCGGACCACGCCAGGCGCACTGGCTGGGCCCATGTGAGGGCTTGCGCCAACGGGTGCAAGCTCATAGCCTCATCGTAGAAAGCCAGCCCGCGCACCAATACTGACAGCGAGCCGATTCCGCTGTCAGCCGAGTCCTACAAGCACCCGGACAACGCCCGCGCGGACCCGGCTTCAAGGTTGACCCATGGCGATCGATGTGATTCCATGGGCGCTCCCTGGCGCTGCGGCGGGCGAGCGGCGCGCCTTCACTACACAGGAATTGCCCATGTTCAAGCAGTCCTTTCTCCCCCACACGCTGCTGCTGGCGGGCGGCATCCTGCTGACGCTGGCGGTGCTGGTGGCGTCGGAAACCGGCAATATCCGCCTGCGCGAAAGCTATACCGACGTGATCCGCTCGCAGCGCGTGCAGACCGAGCTGGCCGCGCTCAACGGCGAGCTGGTCAATGCTGAGGCCGGCCAGCGCGGCTTCCTGCTGACCGGCAAGGAAAGCTACCTGGAGCCGTACTACAAGGCCCTGCCGCGCATCGCCGAACTGATGGCGCAGATCCGCGCCGGCTATGCCAACGATCCCGAAGGCCTGAAGCAGTTCAGCGACACCTCCAAGCTGATCAACAGCAAGCTCAACGAGATGGCGCTGACGCTGGTGTACGGCAAGCGCGACCTGGAAGTGGCGCTGGACCTGATCCGCACCGACTACGGCAAAGAGACCATGGACAACGCGCGCCGCGGCCTGGACCAGCTGCAGGCGCGCGAGGCCGGCGCGGTCTCGCACCGGCTGGAAGGCGCCGAGAACGACGTGCAGCTGTCGCGCTACGGCATCGGCCTGCTCACCGCCATCAACATCATCCTGATGACGGCGGTGGGCGTGGGCCACGCCAAGCGCCTGTCGATGGCCGAGGCGGTGCGCACCCAGCTGGAAGAGGAAAGCGTGCGGCTGGACCGCAAGGTGCGCGCACGCACGCGCCAGCTGTCGGCGCTGGCCGCCCACCTGCAGCGCGTGACCGAGGACGAAAAGACACGCCTGGCGCGCGAACTGCACGACGAACTGGGCGCCATCCTGACCGCGATCAAGCTGGACCTGCACTGGGTGCGCCGCAAGGTGCAGGAGGACCATCCGGTGGCGGCCGAGCGCCTCACGCGCGTGATGCTGCACGTGGACCAGGGCATCCAGATCAAGCGCCGCCTGATCGAGGACCTGCGCCCCACGGTGCTGCTGAACCTGGGCCTGCGCGCGGCGGTGTGCCAGCTGGTCGAGGAAGTGGGGGCGCGCAATGACTGGGAGACCAATGTCAGCGTGCCGGAAGACCTGCCGGCGCTGCGCGACGAGGCCGCGATCGCGCTGTACCGGATCGTGCAGGAATCGCTGACCAATGCCAGCAAGTACTCTGAAGCCAGGCACATCGATGTCAGCCTGGCCTGCCAGGACAGCCTGCTGACGCTGACCGTGCGCGACGACGGCAAGGGCCTGCCGGCGGACTTCGACGCCGGCAGCACCGCCGGCCACCACGGGCTGCTGGGCATGGAGCAGCGCGTTACCGCGCTGGGCGGCAGCATGCAGATCGATTCCTCGGCGCAGGCGGGCGTGCGCATCCGCATCGAGGTGCCGCTGACGGAAGCGGTGCTGGCGCCGGCAGAGGCGCCGGAAAACCAGGAGCCGGCGCGCGCCTGACGCGCACCGGCAGGCAGGGAATGATGAGGGAACGAGGTGCTGGCCCGGCTCAGGGCGCCGGCGCGGCGTGCTCCTCGATCACGCGGAACACCTGCTCGAGCTCGAGCGACTTGTCGAAGAAGTAGTCCGCGCCGGCCTCGGCGCACTGGCGGCGGTACATGCTGACCTGGGCGTGGTTGGTGTAGACGATGCGCACCGCGCCGGTGCCGTTGCGCTGCATCGCGCGCAGCACATTGATGCCGTTGCCCTGGCGCAGCTGCAGGTCGACGATGACCACATCGTACTTGCCGGCGGCGAGCAGCCGCAGGGCCATGGCTTCGGTATCGGCCCAGTCCACGTTCTCGATGAACGGGAAATCCTTCAGGTATTCGAGCAGCATGCCTCGCAGGACCGCCGAGTCTTCAATCAGCAGTATGCTCAGCGCCCGGTAGGAAGTGTTCGAAGCCTGCTCCGACATGTTATGTATTGCTGGTCCTCGTCCGGTGCGGCCCACCATCGCGGGCTGTTATTCGACCAGGCCGTTCTTGATGGCGTAATAGGTCAGGTCAGCGTTGGTCTTCATGCCCATTTTCTCGAGAATGCGGGAACGATAGGTACTGACGGTCTTGACGCTGAGAAACAGTTCATCGGCAATCACCGACACCGACTGCCCCCGCGACAGCTTGCAGAAGATCTGGAACTCACGCTCCGACAGCATCTGGTGCACCGGCTGCTCGGTCGGCTTGTCGAGCCCGCCGATCAGCAGGTCGGCCACGGTGGCGCTCACGTAGCGGCGGCCCTGGGCCACCGTGCGGATGGCCTTGACCAAGTCGTCCGGGGCGCTTTCCTTGGTCAGGTAGCCAGAAGCCCCGGCACGGATCAGGTTGATCGCGTACTGGTCTTCCGGGTAGGTCGACAGGATCAGGACCGGCAATTCGGGCTTGCGCTGACGGATCAGCTTGAGCACGTCGATGCCGTTGCGGTCGGGCATCGAGATATCCAGGACCAGCACATCGAACTCGGCATCGCGCAACTGCGCCATGACCTGGTCGCCGCTTCCGGCCTCGCCTGTCACCTGGATGTCGGGCTCTTCGGAAAGGAACTGGCGCAGCCCGGCACGCACAATCTCGTGATCGTCAGCGATCAGGATGCGGATCATGTGGGCTCCACTGGGTTGAACAGACCGGCACATGCCCGGTGCAGTCGGGTGCAGGCGGAACCGCTTGCGTTGATGTCATTGTAGTGCCGGGCGCGGGCGCGGGCTGTCGGTGTCAGGCTGACATGAGGCGCGGCCAGAACGCGTGCACGGCACATCGCGCGGCGGGTCACCGCGCACAAACGCAAAGCGGGACGGAGGTGATCCGTCCCGCTTTGCTGCGGCGCGTCAGTGCTGAAACTTCCTGGAGGGCGCTGGCGCCGCCGGCACTGGCAAGAGGCCGAGGCTAGTCGCTAGTGGCCAGTGACTGTGGACTAGCGCAGCACGTTACTGCGCCTTGGCACCCGCGTCGGCACCGGCGCTCACGCCCACGCTCGCGTCGGTCTTGGCCTTCTTGGTCGACTTGGCGGCGTGCTTGTCATGCTTGTCACGCTTGGACTTGCTGCCGGCGTCTGCCTTGGCGCCGCCGGTGGCGTCGGCGGCGGTGCCAACCCCCTTGTCGACGGCCGCGCCGGCGGTGGACAGGCCCTTGTCAGCGGCGGAGCCTGCTGCCGACAGACCCTTTTCGGTGGCCGCGCCCGCGGTCGACAGACCCTTTTCGGCCGCGCCTGCGGCACCCGTGGCGGCGCTGCCGGCAGTGTTCAGGCCGCCCTGCGCTGCAGCGGCGGGAGAGGGTGTGGTCACCGATGCGCCGACATCGGCCTTCGTGCCAACGGATACGCCGGTGCCTTGGGCCATGGCCAGCGAGGAAGCGGCAGCGATCGACAGAGCGGACAGGGAGAGCAGCAGTTTCTTCATGGACAGACTCCTTTCAGGATGCCCCACGGCGAAACATTCGCCGCGGTGATCACGCTGGTGATTGCGTGTATCGAGCCCTCAGTCTAGGGAGCCGGACTGCGCCGGTCTGTGAGGAGTTGAAAGCCTCTGTAAGGAGTTGTGAGGCGCCTGGCACATCGCCCCGGCACGGCTTTGCCGGCCGCCTGCAGTGGTTTTCCCTGTTGCATCAACGGGCTGGCGGCGGGGCCATGCCGCCGCCCCTGCCGCCCTGCCGTCGCACCCGGTTACAGGTTGGGCGCCAGCGCGCGCTCCAGCGTGGCGCGGTCCTCGTGGCGGCGCGCCGCCATGTCGTCGAGCTGGTCCTGGCCGATCTTGCCGATGGTGAAGTAGGTCGACTGCGGATGCGCCAGGTAGAAGCCGCTCACCGATGCGGCCGGCGTCATCGCCAGCGACTCGGTGATGCCCATGCCGATCTCGGGAGCGTCGAGGAACTCGAACATCGGGCCCTTGACGGTGTGCTCCGGGCACGCCGGGTAGCCCGGCGCCGGGCGGATGCCGCGGTATGACTCGGCGATCAGCTGCTCGTTGCTGAGCTGCTCGCCGGCGTCATAGCCCCACAAGTCCTTGCGCACGCGTTCGTGCAGGCACTCGGCAAAGCCTTCGGCGAAGCGGTCGGCCAGCGCCTTGAGCATGATCGCGCTGTAGTCGTCATGGTCGGCTTCGAACTGCGCTTCCTTCTTCTCCACGCCCAGGCCCGCGGTCACGGCGAACAGGCCGACGTAATCGGCAATGCCGCTGTCCTTCGGTGCCACGAAGTCAGCCAGGCAACGGTTCGGGCGGCGCACGCCATCCACCACCGGACGCTCGCTCTGCTGGCGCAGGTTGTGCCAGGTCAGCGCGACCTTGCTGCGGGTCTCGTCGGTGTAGATCTCGATATCGTCATCGTTGACGGTATTGGCCGGCAGCAGCGCGATCACGCCGTTGGCGGTCAGCCAGCGGCCCTGGATCAGGCGCGACAGCATCGCCTTGCCGTCCGAGAACACCTTGCGCGCCGACTCGCCGACGATCTCGTCGTTGAGGATGTCGGGGTATTTGCCGGCCAGGTCCCAGGTCTGGAAGAACGGGCCCCAGTCGATGTAGTTGGCCAGTTCCGCCAGGTCGTAGTTGCGGAACACGCGCCGGCCGATGAACTTGGGCTTGGGCGGCACGTAGCTGCTCCAGTCGATCGGGGTCTTGTTGGCGCGCGCCTGCGCCAGCGTCACCATCGGCGTGGCCTTCTTGTTGGCGTGCTGGGTGCGGATGCGGTCGTAGTCGGTCTTCAGATCGTCCAGGTACTTGGCCGCGCCTTCATCCGACAGCAGGCTCGACGCCACGCTGACCGAGCGCGAGGCATCCGGCACGTACACCACCGGGCCTTCGTAGTTGGGCGCGATCTTGACCGCGGTATGCACGCGCGAGGTGGTGGCGCCGCCGATCAGCAGCGGGATCTTCTTCACGCGGAAGTAGTCGTCGCGCTGCATCTCCGAGGCGACATAAGCCATCTCTTCAAGCGACGGCGTGATCAGGCCCGACAACCCGACGATGTCCGCGCCCTCGACCTTGGCCTTGGCCAGGATCTCGTTGCACGGGACCATCACGCCCATGTTGACCACTTCGAAGTTATTGCACTGGAGCACCACCGACACGATGTTCTTGCCGATGTCGTGCACGTCGCCCTTCACGGTGGCGATCACGATCTTGCCGCGCGCCTTGACGTCGCCGCCGGCTTCGGCCAGCAGGCGCTTTTCTTCCTCGATGTAGGGCAGCAGGTGTGCCACCGCCTGCTTCATCACGCGCGCGCTCTTGACCACCTGCGGCAGGAACATCTTGCCCGCGCCGAACAGGTCGCCGACGATGTTCATGCCATCCATCAGCGGGCCTTCGATCACCTCGATCGGGCGGCCGCCGCGCGCCTCGACCTGCTGGCGGACCTCTTCGGTGTCTTCGACGATGAAGGTGGTGATGCCATGCACCAGAGCGTGCGCCAGGCGCTCGCCCACCGGCACCGGCTGCTCGGGCGTGCCGCGCCAGGCGAGGTTTTCTTCCTTCTTCGCGCCGCCGCCCTTGAAGCGGTCCGCGATCTCCAGCAGGCGGTCGGTGGAATCTTCGCGGCGGTTCAGGACCACGTCTTCCACGCGCTCGCGCAGCTCGGGGTCAAGCTGGTCATACACGCCGAGCTGGCCGGCGTTGACGATGCCCATGTCCATGCCCGCGCCGATGGCATGGTACAGGAACACGGTGTGGATCGCCTCGCGCACCGAGTCGTTGCCGCGGAACGAGAACGAGACGTTGGACACGCCGCCGCTGACCTTGGCGTACGGCAGGTTCTGCTTGATCCAGCGCGTGGCCTCGATGAAGTCCACCGCGTAGTTGTTGTGCTCCTCGATGCCGGTCGCGACCGCGAAGATATTCGGGTCGAAGATGATGTCTTCCGGCGGGAAGCCGACTTCATTGACCAGGATGTCGTAGCTGCGCTTGCAGATCTCGGTCTTGCGCTGGAAGGTGTCGGCCTGGCCCTTCTCGTCGAAGGCCATCACCACCGAGGCGGCGCCATAGCGGCGGATCAGCGCGGCGTGGTGGCGAAACTGTTCCTCGCCCTCCTTGAGCGAGATCGAGTTGACCACTGGCTTGCCCTGCACGCACTGCAGGCCGGCCTCGATCACTTCCCACTTGGACGAGTCGATCATGATCGGCACGCGCGCAATGTCCGGCTCGGAGGCGATCAGGTTCAGGAAGCGAACCATGGCGGCCTTCGAGTCCAGCATGGCCTCGTCCATGTTGATATCGATGATCTGCGCGCCGTTCTCGACCTGCTGGCGGGCCACCACCAGGGCCTCGTCGAACTGGCCGTTCAGGATCATACGCGCGAAGGCCTTGGAGCCGGTCACGTTGGTGCGCTCGCCGACGTTGACGAACAGCGTGTCGTCGTCGATGGTGAAGGGCTCGAGGCCGGACAGGCGCATCGGGCGCGGGGGCAGTTGGTTGTCGCTCATTTTGTCAGGCTCCGGCTCAGGCGGCGTCGCGGTACTGGCCGGGCCAGGTGCGGGGTTTCTTGTCGGCCACGCGCTCGGCGATGGCGGCGATATGCTCGGGGGTGGTGCCGCAGCAGCCGCCCACCAGGTTCACCAGGCCGGAAGCGGCGAATTCCTCCACCAGCGACGAAGTGACTTCCGGCGTTTCGTCGAAGCCGGTGTCGCTCATCGGGTTCGGCAAACCCGCGTTGGGGTAGCACGACACCGCGGCATCGCACACCTTGGCCAGTTCGGCGATATAGGGGCGCATCAGCGTCGCGCCAAGCGCGCAGTTCAGACCGATCGTGATCGGCCGGGCGTGGCGCAGGCTGTTCCAGAACGCCTCCACGGTCTGGCCCGACAGGATCCGGCCCGAGGCATCGGTCACGGTGCCGGAGATCATCACCGGCAGGCGTTCGCCGGTGTCCTCGAACAGCTGGTCGATGGCGAACAGCGCCGCCTTGGCATTGAGCGTGTCGAAGATGGTCTCGACCAGGAACACGTCGGCGCCGCCTTCCAGCAGGCCCTTGCCCTGTTCGTAGTAGGAATCGCGCAGCTCTTCGAAGGTCACGTTGCGCGCGCCCGGGTCGTTCACGTCGGGCGAGATGCTGGCGGTCTTGGGCGTCGGGCCGAAGGCGCCGGCGACAAAGCGCGGCTTCTCCGGCGTGCTGTACTTGTCGCAGGCGGCACGGGCCAGGCGCGCAGCCTCGACGTTCATCTCGTACGCCAGGTCCGCCATCTTGTAGTCTTCCTGCGCCACGCCGGTGGCGCCGAAGGTGTTGGTCTCGATCAGGTCGGCGCCGGCGGCCAGGTACTGCTCATGGATCTCGCTGATGACCTGCGGGCGCGTCAGCAGCAGCAGCTCGTTGTTGCCCTTGACGTCCACCTTGTGTTCCGCGAAGCGCGCGCCGCGGTAGTCAGCCTCGGTCAGCTTGTAGCGCTGGATCATGGTGCCCATGGCGCCATCCAGGATCAGGATGCGTTCTTGCAGCAGCCGGGGCAACTCGGCAGCCCGGGTGTAGAGGCGCGGCGCGGCCGCGGTGGATTCAGGGGCACTCATGGCGGGGACTCTGGAAAGGCGGGCCTGCGGCGTATCCATGGCTGGATCGGCGCCGGGCCGCTGCTGTGGCCGATGCTGGCCAAAGACGGACGATTTTATCAGGTGTATCAAGGCCTTGCGGCTGCCCGCGGTGGCCCGCGGTTGCCTGTCCGGCCCGGTGGCGCCTACACTGAGAGACGTAACCGTCACCGCCCCGGGGCGCTTCGCGCTGCCCCCTTCCTTGCCCGCCATGCAACATCTCTCCCCCGCCGACGCCCAGGACCTGCTGGCGCAATCGCCCGAGACGCTCTTTATCGACTGCCGCAGCGAGATGGAATACCTGTTCGTCGGCCATCCCAAGGGCGCGCACAACGTCCCCTGGAACGATGGCCCGGACTGGGAGGTCAACCCGCATTTCGTGCAGATGGTGAAGAAACTGGCGGGCCAGGCATCGGCGCGGCCGGTGCTGCTGATCTGCCGCAGCGGCAACCGCTCGTCGGCGGCGGCGCGGGCACTGGAGGGCGCGGGCTTCTCCAACGTCCAGTTCGTGCTGCACGGCTTCGAGGGCGACCTCGATGCGCAACGCCACCGCAACACGGTCAACGGCTGGCGCCATGACGGGCTGCCGTGGGAACAGTATTGAGCGCAGCCCGCCGCCAACAAAAACGCCCGCCGAAGCGGGCGTGATCGTTCCAGGCAAAGCCGCTCAGTGCATCACCAGCGGGTGCATCATCACATTGTCGAACTTGCCGAGAAAATCGTCGACTTCCTCCACGGATGGCTCGCTTTCAATCAGGCGTTTGACGTCGGCGCGGAAGCTCTCGGCCAGATGGCCGCCGAGGAAGATTTCGCGCTTCAGGTTCTTGTCGACGATTTCATAGCCACCAAACTCAAGCGGCGCCTGATCGACATCCGCACCAAATTCCACGATGCAGTAGTTGTCGCTGTTGTAGATCATTTGCATGGCACACCTCCTGGGCGTCATGGATGGGCGGCATGCCCTTGTGGTTCTTGCCTCAGTTGATGCCTTGAGGGGGCGCCGCGGCTTTACCTCCAAACTTGGGGTGACCGGCGGGAAATCAAGTTATTGGTGCGGGTCACCTCGTTGCCACGATTTTCTGCCTTACATGGATTGGGCATCGGCCAATGCAACAAGTTTCTTGAGCCTTCCACATCAGTGTGTTGCTTGTCACGGAACGTCGCACTGCCCCCCGCATGCGGCATTCCCAAGAAAGGCGTCCAGCGCGGCGTGGAAGCGCTCGGGCTGCTCCACGTGCACCAGGTGCGCCGCTTGCGGCATTACCTCGAGCCTGGCCCCGGGGATGGCCGCGGCGATGCTCTGTGCCATCGCCACGGTTGCGCCCTGGTCCTGCTCGCCCGCTACTACCAGCGTAGGACAATGAATGCGGGAAAGCGCGCCGGCGAGGTCAAAAGCCATGATCGCCTCGGCCACCCCCACGTATCCACGTACCGGCGTGGCCACCAGCCTGTCGCGAATGCGCGACACCTGGTCGCGATGGGCCTCATGGAAAGCCGGCGTCAGCCAGCGCCCGAGCGTGGCATCGGCCATGCCGGCCATGCCATGGGCCTCGGCCTGGCCGATGCGGTTGTGCCACATCGGGTGCGCCTCCATCGGCGTCTGGCTGTTGGTGGCCACCAGCGCCAGCGACAACAGCCGCTCGGGATGGCGCAGCCCCATGGTCTGCCCGATCATGCCGCCCACGGAAATCCCGCAGAAATGCGCCTGGGGGATCTGCAGCGCGTCCATCACCGCGACCACGTCGTCGGCCAGCCGCGTCATCGTGTACGGCCCGAGCGGGGCGTCGCTGGCACCGTGGCCGCGCATGTCAGGGCGCACCACGCGATAGCGGCGCGCCAGGTGCTGCGCGGTGGCGTCCCACAGCGTGTGGTCGGCAGCCAGGGCGTGGGCCAGGATCACCCAGGGCCCGTCCGCCCCGTCCACGCGCACGTGCAGGTCGGCGCCTTCGGCGTGGATGCGTTGGGTTTCGGCGGGTGGCGTGGCAACGGTCATGGCTGGGCTCCTTTCGGTCAGGTGATGCGTCGGGAGGCGCGCGCCGCGGTCCTACTGCCCTTCCTTGCCGCGGTACACCAGGTCGATCTGGGTGCCGTCGGGCTCGGTCTGGCGCAGGCGCACCGGCATCCAGCCGAGCGACTGCGCCAGCCACAGCTCGACGCGGCGCCGGTCATTGGCACGGCGCTGCAGCCTCACAAAGTGCTTTGCGCGTATCACGCCGTGGCCGGTGTCGATCTCGTCCTCTCCAACATACTGCACTTGCATGGGTTCCACATCCCGCGTGTCGGCCACAAGGAACGCTTCCGTCACTCCCGGGGTGGCATATCGCTGCGGATTGCCGCGCACCAGCCCCACCAGCTGCAGGAATACGCTGAAGCGGTCCTGCGCGCCGGGCGGGAATGGCGCCTGCGTGCCCGAGGCAAACACCGCGGTGCCGGCCGCGGCATCGAACCGCGAGGTCTCGGTCTTGTTGCGGCGGCGTTCCTCGTAGCGTTCCGGCAGCAGTCCCTGCACGGCCATCGCGCCGCCGCTCTGGAAGGCAAAGCGGAACCACAAGACGCGGGTTTCGACCGCCAGCCGGTNGGTTTCCGCCCGCCAGCCGGTAGCGGCTCCCGTCCTGCTCCCAGCGGATCAGGCCGTCGGGGTTCTGCACGCCGTTGACGAAGCTGGCGTAGTGCATCGTCGCCGACGGCGGCGGGTCGTAGCGCACGCCATCGACGCCGCCCTGCGGGCCGCCGGATGGCGCGGCGGCAGGGGTGGCAGGCTTGGCCGCGCTGCCTTCGCCGCCGGTACCCGAAGCCATCTCGGTCGCGCCCTGCGGGCTGGTGGCGAGCGCGGGAGCGGGGGCTTCCTGCGGCGCGGGT